>NZ_NUEU01000015.1:0-1357 GCF_002556365.1 Bacillus sp. AFS002410 | reverse complement strand
TTTTTTAATAGACTAGCTGATGTAATACTGTTTGTGAGGTGCTAGAAATCATCATTCCTAAAATTAGAAATAGCCATACTAAACTAAAATGGTTATTTTATGAGATTTTTTCTAGCACTTTTACTTGGCTTTTTCTTTCAAATTGATTTGGTGAACAATATTCTAATTTTGAGTGTTTTCGTTTTTCATTGTAAAAACTACCTATATAATGATTGATTGCTCTTGTTGCTTCAGAACGAGTTTTAAAACGCCTTCTATAAATTAAGTCCTTCTTTAAAGTGGCGTGAAATGATTCGATACACGCATTATCATAGGGATCTCCCTTTTTACTCATACTGATATTTATTTGTATCTCATTTAACTTAAAAATGTAATCATTAGAACAGTACTGAGATCCACGGTCTGAATGATGGATTAGTCCTTTTTTAGGCTGCCGTGAATTAATGGCCATATTTAATGCTTTTAGAGGAAGCTCTTTTTTTAGATTCGAATCGAGGCTCCAGCCTACAATCTTTCTAGAATATAAGTCCATTACTGACGACAAATAAACCCAACCTTCAAGTGTCCAAATGTAAGTTATATCTGCCACCCAAATTCGATTTGGTTCACCTACATTGAACTCACGATTAACTAAGTTAGGATAGGTTTTCAATTCATGATTAGAGTCTGTCGTAACTACATATTTCTCCTGTGGAGTAGCTCTTAATCCTAATTCATTCATCATTCTAGCTACAGTTTTTTGAGAAATCGTATATCCCCATTCTACTAAATCATCATGAACTCTTGGACTTCCATATGTTCCACCACTGTTATGGAAAGATTTTTTTATTTTCTGCTCAAGCTCTTTTTTATAACGTATCTTTTCAGATTGCACATGACTTTGATTGTTAAGCCATTTATAATATCCACTTGCAGAAACCCCAAGCACTTTACACATCTTCACGGTCGTATGTTCATCACGATGTGCATGAATGAAGTGATAAATTATACTTGGTTTTTGGTGAAGATGTGCATCGCCTTTTTTAAAATTTCGTTTTCCTCTCTTAGTTGCTTCAGTTCTTTTTCATGTTGTTTCTTTAGCTTTTCTAATTCTGTTGGGGTAATATATTTCTCTTGTGAATTAGCAGGATTTAGTTTACTTTTATATGCCTTAACCCACCGACAAACACTCGAATAAGGAATCTCAAGCTCATAAGATATCTCTGATGCTTTTCTTCCATCCTCAACTATTAATTTTGCAACATATTCTTTGTATTCTTGATCATAGCGCTTCCCCATGTGAACACGTCCTTTAATAAGATACTTACATTATAAATTATTCTCATTTTTACGTGTCCACTTTTTAGACTAACTTAAA
>NZ_NUEU01000008.1:0-101435 GCF_002556365.1 Bacillus sp. AFS002410 | reverse complement strand
TCTTACGTCTATGTAAGTGTTCCTCCACCAACCCAAATCGCTGCAATTTGCCCCATAGCAGTCAATGTTGCAATACCATGACCAATCGCTGTTGCAAATAATGAAGCAACTGAACCAGCAAGCGAAATTCCAGAGAATCCAGATCCATCTAATCCAGTAATTGCTCCAACCGTAGTTAAAGTCACACCTGCAACCCCAGGATTTACCGGCACTGCGTGAGCTAAAGCAAAGCCTAAATCATTCACAATTCCATTTGATCCTTTTGGTAGGTAGTCCCCAATAATTGCCGTAAATCCACTATCCCCTAGATAGAAGAAAGCAGCAATTGGAATAACTGGACCAAATACTTTAAATCCAAACTTGAAGCCATGAATTAAATAATTGGTTACTTCTTCAAATCCTTTATTCTTATGTCCGAACATGGATAGTATTGAAAGAATTATTAGTGATGTACCGCCGATTAGGGCAGTTGCATCTCCACCTTGTAAATTGAAGTGAACCATTGCCCAAATATCGACTGCAAATAAAATGAAAACAAGAGCGGCCATCCATTTTTGCTGAGTGGATGATAGGAGATAATCCTCTGCTTTAGTTTCTTCCTCAGGTAGTTCAACTGTTAAAAGTCCTCTTTTCATATCTCGTTTTAGGAAGTAAAAAGCAACTACAGTAGTCACGACCCCCATTACGATCACAAGTGGAATACTTGCATGTATAACATCCGAAACCGGTATGCCAGCTGCGTCAGCTGTGAGTTTCGGAGCACCTTGAATGACGTAATCACTTGAAAGAGCGATCCCATGACCGAATAAATTCATAGCCATCGCAACACCTAAGGCTGGCAACCCAACTCTTAAAGCAACTGGAAGTAAAACCGCACCAATTAATGCTACTGCAGGAGATGGCCAGAAAAACCAAGATACGACCATCATAACAATCCCGATAGTCCAATAAGATAGAGTGGCGTTTCTCATCACCTTTGTGAAAGGACTAATGAGTGCCTGATGCACCCCACTATCAGTTAATGCTTTACTCATCGAAACGATAATCGAGATTACTAAAATCGTGGAAAGTAATTGAGTGATGGCGTATATGAAACTTGAAAATAAGATACTCACTGAACTAGTAAGTGACTCAGTTGCTACTAGCCCAAGTAGGAAAATTCCAACTAGGCAGACGAGGCTGGTGTCACGTCTAAGAATTAAAAATAGAATAATTAAACCTATAAATGCTACATAAAGCCAATGTATGGCTGTTAAATCAACATGCATGATAATAGCCCCCTTTCGTTACAGATATTGGTTAACAATATATGCATTCGCCTAGTTTAGGGTGATTGGAGAGATTTGTAACAATTACTTATGAAAATTATTAAATTAGCGAAATAAAATTACTTAATGAAGGAATAATCAGAATTGTGTATAATATTAATACAATAGAAAAGGTTTCCGCATTGTGGAAAAATCATTTTTATAACTCGATGGGAGGGTTGAATGAACATGTTTAAGATCGAAAGTGTAAGTAAATCATTTGGGCCATTACAAGTTTTAAAAGGAATTAATTTAACGATTAAAGAAAAAGAAGTGGTTGTTTTATTAGGAGCAAGTGGATCAGGAAAGAGCACCCTTTTGAGATGTTTAAACTTCTTAGAGATTAATGATACGGGAGAAATTTACTTTGATGGAGATTTGGTTCAACCCGGCAAAACTGATTTGAATAAAATTCGGTCGGAGGTTGGAATGGTATTTCAGCACTTCAATCTCTTTCCTCATAAGTCTGTTTTAGAAAATATAATTGAAGCACCTATTCATGTTAAAGGAATGAAAAAGAGTGAAGCAAAAGAGATTGCTTATGTTTTGTTGGAGAAGGTTGGACTGACAGATAAAGCTGATCAATATCCAGATATGTTATCAGGAGGACAAAAACAAAGGGTTGCTATTGCACGTGCACTTGCAATGAACCCGAGGGTGATGCTGTTTGATGAGCCTACTTCAGCTTTAGATCCCGAACTAGTAGGAGAGGTTCTTCAAGTTATGAAACAGTTAGCAAGTGAAGGGATGACAATGGTTGTAGTAACTCATGAAATGGGTTTTGCTCGCGGTGTGGCGGATCGAGTTTTATTCATGGAGGAAGGTCTAATCTTAGAAGAGGGTTCACCTAAACAGTTTTTTGAAAATCCACAAAATGAAAGAACAAAACAATTTCTAAATAGTATTTTATAATTTTAAAACATTATGGAGGGATATGTGATGAAAAAGAAATGGTACGGAGTTTTATTATCTTCAATGATAGCAGGGACAATGTTTCTAAGTGCATGTGGGACAGAAAAAACTGGGAATCAAGCGAGTTCAAAAGAATTTCATTATGCTATGAGCGGGCTATATAAACCATTTAACTTTAAAGAAGATGGCAAGCTTGCTGGATTTGATGTTGAAATTGGTAAAGCACTTTCAGATAAAATGGGAATGAAGGCTGTACCAGTAACAAACCCATGGGAAACAATTGTACAAGGATTACTGTCCAATAAGTATGATGCGATTTTGGGGAGTATGACGATCACTGATGAACGATTAAAAGTGGTTGATTTCAGTAATCCATATTATATTTCAGGTTCTCAGATTTTTGTCGCAGATAAGAATCAGAAAATCAAATCTGCTGAGGATTTAAAAGGGAAGAAAATTGGTGTTGTAAAAGCAAGCCCATATAAAGATTTAGCTATTAAGTATACTGGAAAAGAAAATGTAGTTGATTATGATAGTGATCTTACAGCTATAATGGATCTTCCAACTGGTAGACTAGATGCTGTTATTACGGATCAAATGGTTGGCTTTAGAGTAATTAAAGAAGGTAAGGCTAAGATTAAAGATGTAGGAACTCCCCTCACTCACGATAATCAAGCAATTGCTGTGAGGAAAGATGATAAAGAACTTGAGAAGAAAATTAATAAGGCTTTAGATGAAATAATTAAAGATGGAACTTACGAAAAAATTAGTGAAAAGTGGTTTGGTCGCAATATTCTTGAAGAAAAAAAACAATAGAATACTAGAGTAAAATAAGAGCCCAAGATTTTTTAGGACAAGATGAGAGGTGAGGTTCACATGCATATATTTTTAAATACATTTCATTTATTTTTAGTAGCAACTTTATTAACATTAAAATTAACAATAGTATCTACTATTTTGGGAAGTGGAATAGGACTAATTTTTGCATTTTTCAGACTCTCCCGTATTAAAGTGCTTAATTATATTGCTAATCTGTATATCACGGTCATTCGTGGGACACCGCTTATTGTTCAAATCGCAATATTATACTTCGGACTTTCTAGTATTATTACATTATCGCAGTTTTGGGCTGGTGCAATAGCGTTAGGTGTTCATAGTGGAGCATATATTGCTGAAATCTTTCGTGGTTCAATTCAATCAATTGACAGAGGACAAATGGAAGCTGCGCGTTCTCTTGGGATGTCTCAACCTTTGGCAATGAGAAGGATTGTCCTACCTCAAGCATTTAAAATTGCGATTCCTACTCTTGGTAATCAGTTTATAATTGGATTAAAAGATTCTTCACTTGTAGCATATGTAGGGATGCAAGATTTATGGGGAGCTGGGCTAAGTGAGGCAGCTTCTAACTTTGAACAGATGAATACATATATTGTGGTAGGTTTATATTATCTTGCGCTTGTGCTAATTATTACGTTTGGAGTTAAAAAGCTTGAAGATTCTTTTGATGTGAGTCGTGATAAAAAACGAAAAATAAGAAAAAATAAGTCTAATGCATCATTAGGGTCAATAAAGTTGTAAATTAATTAAAAATCCTTGGAAAAACCTACTATAAACTTGTAAGATATAAGTAAAAAATTACTCTCACAATTATTCATTTGCAAGTTCGAAATGGAAACAAGAAGAGCTGAGATCTTCAAGTCAACGCATCTTTTAATAAACGTAACGTTTACTTTCAGTACGTAAATCAGGGCATCCACTTAAAGAGGAATATTCCCAGACTTTTTGAACAGACTCCCCAAGATAAGAAGTGAAGAGTCATAGGAGTTATGATCATGGTCCAATCAATTGACCGAGCTATGCTTATTATCGATATCCTAAATTCGGATGAATCCAAAAGTAATTGGCAAATCACCGAATTAGCGGAAAAAACATCTCTATCTCTTGGTACGCTTCACCGATTACTAAACGCTTTAATCAAACACGGACTTGTTATACAAATACCTGAAACCAAACATTACAAGCTGGGTTATAAATGGATGGAGCTTGGCCTCCGTCAACTGGATCAAATAGATTTCAGATTAGTTGCAAGACCAGTAATGGAGCGTTTAGCGAATTACGTAGAGGAAAGCATCTATTTAAATATCGAGAGTGGTATAGATGGAATTGTTATTGATAAAATTGACAGTCCATTAAAAATTAGAATTGCTGAAAATCTAGGTATCCGAATTCCACTACATATTGGAGCTCCCAATAAAACCATTCTTGCTTATATGAAAGAGTATGAAATTCAACAAGTACTAGATCAGCTAAATCTTTCACCTAATTCAATGTCAATTTTAAAACAGCAACTGGTTGAAATCAGACAAAATGGCTATGCAATAAGTCAGAGTGAAAAAACAGAGGATACAGCGGCTATTGCGGCTCCAATTACTGGATATAACAACAAAATTCTTGCTGCTTTAAGCGTGAATGTACCAGGATTTCGTTTTACTCAGGAACGTATTCCGTTTTTGATAGAAGAAGTAATAAAAGCTGCGGAAGAGATTTCAAAGAAAATAGGGAAAATATAGGTGGTTTTTCCTTATAGACGCATTCCACTAACATGGGATGCGTCTATTTTTTTGAAAGACTTTCCTATTATATATTGCTAGACCTAATGATGAATGTAAGTTGAAAACAATATATAATCAAATTGAGATAAATATAGAATATAAAGGATATGAAATAAATTGAAAAAACAAGTTAAAGTAGTAGGAGCTGTAATAAGAAACAATCAAAACCAAATACTTTGTGCCTTACGCTCACCAGAAATGAGCCAACCAAATAGTTGGGAATTTCCAGGTGGAAAAATTGAGGATGGGGAGAAACCAGAGGAAGCTTTAGTACGAGAAATACAAGAAGAATTAGGTTGTGAAATTTTAGTTTCTGAATTGATTGAAGATGTAATCCATGAGTATCCAAATATAATGGTAAATTTAATTACATATGAAGCGAAAATAAAATGGGGTATTCCTGTAGCTAATGAGCATGCAAAAATAGAATGGAAAGAGATTTCTGAATTAAAAGAACTTGAGTGGGCGCAAGCGGATCTTCCGACAGTTGAAAAACTTCTACTATAGACTAAATTCCGTGCCGCTTTTATAGATCAATGATGATAAAATAAGTGACTTATATTTCCTTTGATTTTTTATTTTAGTTAATTCAGAGTATAATACGTAATATTAATCACAATATTGTCATATTAACTCTATTTTTTGGAATATTTTTCATGTTATTCTAAAATGTAGGGAAATGAGTTCATAATTAAAATCAAAGGATAAACTATAATGAAAAAATATATATTTCTGGCTTTAATTGTTATTTTAATTGGAAGTGGCTATTTATTTACGAAAAGTAGTACATTTAAAAAACACACTAGTAATATTAGTGATTTGCTTGCATTAGAAAAAGAGAATGATTACTTAAATGCAAAAATGGGAAATGAAACAGCTTTAAATGCGAAAAATATTGAACTGGGCGTAGAAAATAAAGAGTTAAAAAGTCTTAAAGAAAGACTGAATAAAGAGAATCTAAAATACAATACTGCAGTTGCAGTCGTTACACAGAGAGATAATGAAAGCTGGAATAGCTTTATTTATATTAATAAGGGTTCTGACGATGGCGTAAAAATAAATACAAATGTAATTACCTCTCAAGGGCTAGTAGGCAAAGTAATCGAAGTGTCTAAAAATAGTTCGAAAGTGGATTTATTAAGTGCGGCAAATTATACATCTTATATATCAGTTCAACCAAAAGGCAATGATAAATTACAAGGTCTAATCAAAGGCGCAGATGAGAAAACTGGGTATTTAAAAATGACTCTTTTCAATGTAAATGATAAATTAAAAAATGGAAAAATCATTGTTACCTCTGGACTTGGTGGGATTTATTTACCAGATATTGAAATAGGTAAAGTAAAAGATGTTAAAATCGATAATTTAGGTCTAAATCAAACTGCATATATTGAGCCTTTATACAATTTAAACAATATCGAGTACGTTATTTTATTGTTAAGTAAGAAATAAAAATGAGAGAACAATTTTATGGTTGTTCTCTTTTTTGAACGCTTGGACATGTAAGTAATAAAGTCTAAGCAATTCCCATCAAAAATATTTTTTAAAAAAATAGTTGGATAATCTATGCTAAAATGAACTGAATAGATTAAAAAGGTGGAATTTTCTTGAAGAATAAGCTTTTTCCAACAAGATGGACATTACAAAGTATATTAATCTCCTCAATCTTGTTAATAAATACTTTAGTAATACCAACTTCATTTGCTGAAAGCTTAAAACCAATTAAACAAGTAGTCTCTAAAACTGTTACGCCTCAAGCAACGATAACTAGTAGCTTCAATCAAGGCGGAGGGTATCAAATAGGAAAGTATGAGTTAACTGCTATACAGCCGACGACGACAAATTGGACTAGGCAAACACGCTTTTTGTTGGGGGACGATCCAGAAGTTAAATGGCGTTCAAATGTAGGTAACTCGATGGAAATTAGTATTGGAAACTCTTCGCCAGTTATAGGTGCAGATGGGACCATTTATGTGAGAAGCGACGGTTTTCTTAAAGCTA
This sequence comes from Bacillus sp. AFS002410, assembly GCF_002556365.1. Lineage (NCBI taxonomy): Bacteria > Bacillati > Bacillota > Bacilli > Caryophanales > Bacillaceae > Bacillus > Bacillus sp. AFS002410. Next base: position 94,603 of record NZ_NUEU01000008.1, on the reverse strand, counting down.
TTGATGAGAATGGTAAAGAAAAATGGGCTCTCCCGGTAGGGGCAGAAGGTGGCTCATCGCCAGTAATAGCAGCTGACGGTACGCTTTACATAGGAACAAATAGAGCATACAATTTTCAAAACAATGGGGTTTATGGAGTAAATCCTGACGGTACACTCAAATTTTTTTATGAAACAGGGTATGGAATTATAACTTCTCCATCAATTGGTAGCGATGGTACAATTTATGTATTAGATAAGTTTGGTACCTTATATGCAATTTATCCGAATGGGATGAAAAAATGGACATTTGAAACTCGTTTTTCACCAAGTTACTCCACGGCTCCTGTAATTGGAAAGGATGGGACAATCTATATTGTAGTTGCAGGGTCAATATTTACGATTAATCCAAATGGAGAGATGATTGGGAGAATTGCTATTTACTATGGTGATGCAGTCTTATCAACCCCAACCATTGGTGAAGACGGTACAATTTATTTACTTGGTTCTGGTGGTTTATTCGCTATAAGCCCAGACGGAAGTAGAAAATGGTCGAGATCGTTAGAGAATAATACACCAAACCCAGGGGCTCCAGTCATTGCAACAGATGGGATCATTTATGTGTATGATCAGGAAAAGTTATATGCTTTTCTATCGGATGGTTCAATGAAATGGTCAATTCCAGTAAAAGTAAACTCCCTTCCAATTTTAGGAATTGACGGAACGATTTATCTTACATCGAATATCCCATCTAGTTTACCTAATAGTGAGCATACTGCCATTGAAGCTTACAGCAGTAATGGAAAATCTTTATGGTTAACTTCAATTGGCGATTCTGTGGATTTTAATATTCCTTTGGCGATTAAGAACGAAACAATTTATGCATTTGCATCAGATGGCTATCTTTATTCGTTTGGTACAAGTGATGTTATCCCTCCAGATCTGCCGATTGTCAATGACGTAACAGATCAATCCCTTGCAGTGACTGGAAAAGCTGAAGCTGGTTGTACTATAACAGTGAAATCAGGGGAAACAATTGTTGCTACTGGTGTTGTAAGTCAGGATGAATCATATAGTATTCCAATCAGTCGAATAAAAGCTGGTACGCAATTATCAATTGTTGCTACAGATGCAGCAGGAAATAGTAGTGAAGAAGCTACAACTATTGTAATAGATGTTACTTCACCTGCATTGCCGACAGTGAATGAAGTAACAGACCAAACAACGAATATCAGTGGTAAAGCAGAACCATATTCCACGATTAATGTGAAGTCTGGACTAACCTTACTAGGTAAAACTACTGTAAACGATAATGGTAGTTTTATAGTATCAATAGAAAAGCAAAAAGCTGGAACAAAATTAATGATTACCTCCACGGACCAATCTGGAAACGCGAGTGAGGCGAATGAGATCGTTGTAAAGGATACTACTAAACCAATCATAATTGGAGTTAACGATACACAAATTAATATTGGTGAGGTTTTTGATGGATTAAAAGGTGTAACCGCTGAAGACAGTTTTGATGGAAATTTAACTGATTATATACGTGTCTTTGGGACAATCGATAATTCAAGACCAAATACTTCAACTTTAACATATATTGTGTCAGACAAATCAGGAAATAAAACATCACTATCTAGAAAAATAACAGTCATTGATAATATTAAGCCAAAAATTTTAGGTGCTTTAACTAAAACTATTGCGATTGATTCTATCTTTGATGAATATGACGGGGTATATGCATATGACAATGTAGATGAAGAACTTTCTGAAAACATTAAAGTAAGTGGTTCAGTTGATACGAAGAAAAAAGGAGAATATATTTTAACATACACTGTTTCTGATATAGCTGGAAATGTGGCCACTGTAACAAGAAAAATAAGTGTCATAGATAATGTAAAACCAGTTTTTACTGGTACAACTAATGAGACTATTACTATTGGAAATAAATTCAATACAAGAGCTGGAGTAGCTGCGACAGATAATGTAGATAGTGATTTAACAAAAAATATTGAAGTAACTGGTTTCGTAAATACAAATGTAACAGGAACATACACATTAACCTATACAGTTTCAGATACTTCGGGGAATGTAGTAACTGTAACAAGAAAGATTACTGTTATTGATAACATCAGACCGGTTATTTCTGGTGCAACAAATAAAAATGCAAATATGAATTCAACATTCAATCCATTGACAGGTGTTACCGCAAAAGATAACATTGATGGTGATTTGTCCAAACAAATTAAAGTGAATGGATCAGTTAATACGAAGAAAAAAGGTTTATACACTTTAACGTACACTGTGAGTGATAAAGCAGGAAACAAAACAGTCGTAGTACGTAAAATTACAGTGAAAGATCTAACAAAACCGGTTATTTATGGAGCAATTAATAAAACGATTAAGCTGAATTCAAGTTTTAATGTAAGAAGTGGTGTGACTGCAAAAGACAATATTGATGGAGACTTGACAAAATCAATTAAAATATCGGGTAGCGTAAACACGGAGAAAAAAGGGACATATATCATTACATACACAGTTAAAGACCGTACAGGTAATACAAAGATTGTATATCGTAAAGTCATTGTTAAATAATAAATAAAGCCATATGGGACACCCCAGAATAAGGGGTGTCTTTTTTTAAAAATAGCCAAATTTTACTTGGAAAAATAGTATCCAGTGTAAAAAAAGGTAAGTTTGATAATAAGTTAATCAGTTTGAATATAAATTTCTTTTTTTAAGAAATAGACAAATTTTTATTTGTCACTTTATAGTCATCAAACCAAGTATAAAATTCATAAGGAATGTTGATAAACCCACCAACACCTTTTGTCTCTAATTTATATCTAGTTCTTACTTTTTCTCTAATTCAGTAATTTCACTTTCTAGCTGATTACGCTGTGCTTCAAGCTCATCCTTCCATTGATTTAGAGACTTATAAAATGCTAGTTAGCTTGAAAACGGATAATAATGCCGTGTTTATGAGCCAAAAAGACAATCGCACGGATCAATCAACTGTCTGGAGTATGATTACGAAGTATGCAAAAGTATCTGGCATCACCGAGAAAATTAGTCCTCTCTGGTTTAGGCACGCTCATGCGTCACATAGCCTTGAAGCAGGAGCACCAATTCATTTAGTAAAATACTTTAGGTCATTCAAACGTAAGCACCACTGGGCGTTATTTACACGCAAGACCTAACGAAAGTTCAAGTAAATATATTAAACTTTAATGGGGGGGCTGTTACGGATGCCTCCATTATTTGTCTCTTAATATATTAACCACTATTACTCACTTCATCAGTTTTTTTAAATTTTAAAATTAAATTTGCCAATTCATTACGATCAATTAGCTTTACACCAGTCACTTCTGCCAATTTTACGGCTTGAGGTGTAAAAAAGTTGTTAGTTATTACCCAAGCTTCGTGAGCTTTATAGTAAGATTTAGCTGAATTAATTTCTTGGACAGCTTTAATTCCTACTTTATTTTTGTATCGTTTGGCTTGAACTACAACCCGTTCATATCCTTCTAACACTAAATCTGCACCAAAGTCACCAGAAGAAGGCGTTCTAAGCGCAGGAATACCGTTATTATTAAATAGCAATTCTAAATAATGTTCGAATTCGTAACCGTTCATTCGGTCAATTTCATAAATTCCCGCCTGACTTAATCTTTTTTCTAAAGCTTTTAACTCTGATTTTATTTTTATGTCCTTATAAATAAGCGAAAAAAAACTTACCGCCACAATAAGAAAAGAAACTACAACTACAGCGAGCACTGCTTTTCCTCCTTCATAATTATCAATTCATTTATTTATATCATTCTTAATTATATAACACTATAAAAAAGTCCCATTGCTAGAACTAGCTTAAGCAAATACATTAAATTATAAAAGGACTAGGATAATCTCTTAGTACTTAACTTCATAATTTAGATATTTATACGGATTACACAAATCCTTTTAGAGAGAAAGTCTTTGAAAATGGTTTTGAAGAATTATTTTCACCATTTACTACAAACGTTTTTATCCGATTGCAGCATTAAATCCTGCATATGAAGTAATTGAGAAAAATAGTAATCACAATACAAACTATGAGCCTATTCCGTCAGATACTAAGGAAGCAATTCTAACGAGATTAGATGTTGATTCTTTAAAATTAATTATTAAACTTACATTAGATTCATTGGAATTAGCTTTAGAATTTATTAATAACAATGAATTACAAAAAATTATTTCTTGAATGGATTATATGCTATATTTAACAGGTTTCTTCGCCTACCAAAATAATGTGCAATTAGACAGCCAAAAGGCTCAGAAACTTATTGAATGGGTAGAAACTGTTAATTTTACAAATCAATCTAGTAGCAGCAGAAGAGAAATATTAATTGAATCTACATTTCGACCTATTAACTCATAGCTCTAAAATAGAGTGAACGGGTGCATTAATTTAATAAGACAAAAGAAAAAGCCTACCATATTGGATAGGCTCATTTTTATACTTCGATTACTTTTTCAGATGCACTTAATGGTTTAGCTGCATCGTCACCTTCCAAAGCTGACTCAAAACCATCTCGGTTATAGTTATCTATTAATCGCTTATGCCTTTTCAATATTTGCGTAGCTCTGAAATTAGACATAGACACGCCAATTTCAAGTCATCTTCACTTTTGCACAGGTAAATGCCCTTTGTTTCACCTTTGCTTGATGTTCCAACAGAAAATCCATGATCTAAAACTAATGATTCAAGAACTGCACTAACATTTCGTCTATCATTTTGTGAAATGACTTGCGTTTTCACTTCCAGATGGAAGAGCAAGTAAAATTCGTTTATGCAATTCTAGTAGTTCTCTCATATATTTAATTCCCTCACTTCTTTCTCCCAGTAAGCCTTGTTGTACTCTTTAACCTTGTCTATATTACATACACACAATTATCCTTACTCTCATTCTATCAAAAATAAAGAAAAGAATGTATTTAACACTTATTTCAAGAAAAACTCACTAAAAGAGGTCTATAATAGTAAAATTAGAGGCCGTAAAGCCTCCTTATAAATTCTATCCGTGCCAAGCACCAGTTCTCTTAAATAAAGTCACATAAGGATAATTATCTTTTGCTCCCGTATATGGTACAGATTCAGTATAAACACCTACCGAATCACCATGATCAACTAATTTTGTTATTTTTTCGGCCCCTTCATCTTTATTCCAGTCCTCTAAAAATAGCTTTTTCCAATTATCTTTTATGGGTGCATGCACAGAAAGATAAGAGGCTTGTTCCATCTGACTTCCCTCTTTACCATTGTTTTTCTTCTTAAATTCCACTATGACATTCCAAATCTCTTCAGCAGTTAGATTGTCATAAAAATTCTCAGACCAGTTAATACCCCTTGCATAAACATAATCAGGACCAGGCATATACTCATCAAATATATATGTCCTAAGCGTCTTCTTTAAATGCTCCATCTCTTCTTGAGAAACTTTCTGAGAATCAACATTTTGTTGTTTCTGCTGATAAATAAATTCAATAAATTGCCCCTTTTGCACTGTTTCATCAGTTAAATATTTATCATAAGCGTTACTTTCGACAGTTATACCGTCAAAATTACTACCATTTTTTTTCAATAATAAGGCGTGTTTCTTGCCTTCTTTATTTGTTATCGTTACAACAGTATATCCTTTGGAATCTTTCTTTTCAGCAATCACATAAGAAAATTTGTAAATGTTATTTACTACTAATTGTCCGTTGTTAAAATACCATGTACTACTTACTCTATCCTCTTTTCCCGTCGCTTTCCAAACACCTCTAATATTATCACTCGCCGTCAATACTTCTGGAGTTTTTGCACTTTCAGATTGTGTTGGCGTTTCTGCTTTTTCTATTTTTTGTCCCGAACTTTTTGAAGAACTTTTGATTAATTCCTCAGTTGTTTTACCACAACTAGAAAGAACTATCCCCAAAAAAATTATTAAACTACCTACCCATATTTTCATTGACCTCATTGAACTCCTTTAGATTCATTTTTCATTGATTACCTCTACTATGTCCTACTTTTCCTTTTCTCACAAAAAAAACGTTTCCGGAGGTCATTTAGTCATTAATATAATGCAATAACGCCCATTGCGGTTGTACCCGTACTCCAAACACGCTTTACCGAGAATTGATAAATTGTGTCAGCCACTAAGCCAGTAAATGTTGCTTGTGTTCCACTAGCCATTGTTACTTTTATATTTCCATTCCCACCAACCATAATTGCTTTAGAATCACGGTGAATTGGGTGGACTAAATCATTAGAATCATTAGGCGTAGTCACGTGGATTGCTGTGGCGGAGAGGGGGGGATTTTTTGTTGTTGTCGGTTCTAATCCGGATTTAAATTTGATTTTCATGATAGTCAAATCTCCTTACCCTTACATCTTGACGGATTTCGAGGATAATACTCTCATGATTTGTATGATAAACCAATTCATCACCTTTAGATTTTAACAGTTCTATCGTTGCCAACTCGTCCGATACAGGTGCTATTACAGCTACATCCTCTATAATTTCTTGCTGATCTTTAATATAGGTCGATAAGACTTTAAGTTTAACAAATTGATTTGGATACAATTTTTTTACATCTGTCCATTTCATGTCATTATTCACATCCTTTTATTATTATAACATCGTTCAATATCGCTATAGCTATAACAATATTTAAGTTTTATTGGAAATATGTCAAAAAGAGACAGCAAGAAAATATACTGCTATATGATAGAATTAAGGATAACAACTATAAATACTTAATTTATAGGACGATAAAAAGGTGGATATAGTATGGCGACAAAAATGAATATACAAGCTTGGGAAGAGGCTAAAAAACTATGTCGTTTGAATGCAACTGATATACAAATGGCCAAGGAGTTGGGGATGACACCAAAGAGCTTAATCAAAAATATTCCTACGCCTAATCAGCAATGGAAAGCACCTGTAAAAGTATGGATTCGTGATCTATATGTGAAGAAGTTCGATAAGGTCCTAACAATTTATCCTGCTCACTCTAAAGAATTAAAAAGAGAACCCAAAAATCAAGAAAAACTGATGGATTCTGAATGTTGGATTGATGAGGAGGACATACCATTTTAGTGGATTCTAGTACATAAATAAGTAGGTGCTTGATGAATGTTACAATTCAAAGAAAGGATTCAAAAATACGAATATAAGCTAAGTGATACTGATGATCAAATTGTTGAATTTATTCTTAATAACAAAGAAAAAGTAATTGGCAATTCTATACAATATTTAGCTGCTCAGCTATTTACTGTTCCGAATACGATTACGAGATTATCAAAAAAATTAGGTTTTGATGGATTTTCTCAAATGAAGAATAGTTTAAAAGAGGAAATTGTTAATGTTTATACAGAAGAGGATAGTCTAACATTTAACATTCATAAAACAATTGGGTTAATTGATCAAAATAAGATAGCTCTTACAACAAAATTAATTCACGAAGCACGTAGGGCACTTTTCTTTGGCGTAGGAGATACTGCACCATTTTGTGAAATGATGGTAAAAAATCTTAAAGTAGTTAGTAAACAAGCTGAGTATTATTTTCACCGTCATGATGTAGTATATGAACTTTCTAAACTTGAATCTAGCGAAAATAATGTACTGTTTTTAATTTCACTTTCTGGAGAAACCGCACATGTACTGAATGTTGCGGATTTAGCAAAACAAAAGGGAATTAAATTAATCTCACTTACACATTTTAGTAAAAATTCATTACAACAAATAGCCGAAGTAAATTTGTATTGTTATTCTCCTAATAAAAGATTAAATGATTACAATATTACTGATAAAACTCCTTTGTTATTAGTCCTAAGAGCGTTATCTGAGTTTTATTGGAAGGCATCGAAGTGATGTGTATAAATACACATGAAAAATAAAAAGTTGATAAAACTTGTGTAAAAATAAGAAGAATCAATCTTCTTATTTTTTTTTTGCTATGATGTAGTCAAAGTAGTCCATTAATAAATGAAAGGGGTTACAAAAATGCAGTTAAAAAAGTTAACTTCTCAAAGTTTAGTAAGTACGAAAGAGCGATTTGCATCTAAGGAAGAGATCATAAAATTTTTAGTTAAAAAATTAGCATCAGAAGGAAAAATCAATTCTGAAGTAGAGTTCTATAAAGCAGTAATGGAAAGAGAAGCTTTATCTCCAACTGGTTTTGAAGGTGGTCTTGCAATTCCACATGGAAAATCTTCTGCTGTAAATGAAGCTTCATTTGCAATTGTAACGCTTGAGAAACCAATCAGTTCTTGGGAAAGTACCGATCCAAAGAATCAAGTTGAATTAGTCATTTTGTTAGCGATTCCAGATGAGGAGAGTGGTACAACTCATCTAACTTTATTGTCTGAATTGGTTACTAGACTATCGAATGAAGAGTATAAAAATAATCTACTTTTTTCAAGGACGAACAAAGAACTATATGAAAAACTTGATTCACCGTTACAATCCACTTATCAGGTAATCTCTCAAACAAGTAATAAAACTGTACTAGCAATAACAGCTTGCCCGGCTGGAATTGCACATACTTACATGGCAACGGAAGCGCTAGTCAGAGCAGGGAATGAATTAGGAATTAATGTATTCGTAGAAAAACAAGGCGCAAATGGAATAGAAGATCGTCATAGTTTCGATTTGATAAGAAAAGCTGACGCGATTGTATTTGCAGTGGATGTAGCAGTGAAAGATGAAGAGCGATTCAATCATCTTCCGAAAGTTAAAACATCTGTAGCATCTCCACTCCGAAACGCAAAAGGTATTTTAGAACAAGCATTGCAAAAAGCAGAAATTAAGCCTAAAACAGGCATGATCGATGGAGAAAAATCAGTTCATGAGCCCGAAGATAAATCAATCAAAACAGAAGTAAAGGATTCTCTATTAACAGGAATCTCTCATATCATCCCAATAATTGTAGCAGGTGGTATGACGTTAGCGGCGGCTGTTTTTATTGCTCAAGCATTCGGACTTCAAGATACATATGCTGCGGAAGGTTCATGGTTATGGTTATTACGCCAATTAGGTGGCTCATTATTAGGACAAATCATGATTCCAGTTTTAGCAGCGTATATGGCATACTCGATTGCTGATAAACCAGCATTAGGACCAGGTTTTGCAGCAGGGGTAGCAGCAAATTTAATTGGCAGTGGATTTTTAGGTGGTATGCTAGGCGGTTTACTAGCAGGTTATTTCTTAAAATATTTAAAAACTAGAGTAAAACCAAAGGGCACTTTCGCAGGCTTTGTTAGTTTTTGGTTTTATCCTGTAGTAGGAACGCTTGTTGTTGGTTCAATCATGCTATTTGTAATTGGCAAGCCATTAGCTCTCTTAAACCAGGGACTAATTGAATGGCTAGATGGAATGAGTGGAACAAATGCAATAATTCTTGGTGCAATTTTAGGTGCGATGGTCTCATTTGACCTTGGAGGTCCAGTGAACAAAGCAGCCTACACTTTCTGTATTGGTGCAATGGCTAGTGGAAATATTGTACCTTATGCAGCCTTTGCATCAGTAAAAATGGTTTCTGCATTCTCAGTTACAGGAGCAACTATAATAGGCAAACATTATTTCTCTGAACAAGAAAAAGAAATCGGGAAACAAACATGGTTACTTGGATTAGCGGGAATAACGGAAGGAGCAATTCCTTTTATGATTAACGATCCGTTTCGAGTCATTCCATCATTAATTGCTGGTTCAGCTGTAACTGGAGCTATTGTTGCTTACTTTAATATTGGACTGAATGTTCCTGGAGCTGGAATTTTCTCATTAGCCCTACTTCAAGGGAAACCAGCCCTATTATCAGCAAGTATTTGGCTTGGTGCGGCATTAATTGGGGCAGTCATTTCAACAATACTATTAATAATGACAAGAAAACAAAAAATCGTAAAAGACATAAAAGTAAAAGCATCACAACAAAGTGCAGCATAAGAGCGGAGGAGCAAAATGAAAAAAGTTCATATCGTTCCACATATGCATTGGGACAGAGAATGGTATTTTACAACTGAAGAATCTAGAATTCTATTAGTCAATAATATGGAAGAAATTATGGAAATGTTAGAAACAAATCCAGATTATCCTTACTATGTATTAGATGGACAAACAGCTATTTTAGAAGATTATTTTGCTGTAAAACCAGAAAATAAGGAACGAGTAAAAAAACTAGTTCAAGAAGGCCGACTAATTATTGGACCATGTTATACACAAACGGATGAAATGATTGTTGGTGGTGAGTCTATCGTTCGCAATTTATTGTATGGAATGAAGGACTGCGAAGAATTTGGAGAACCGATGAAAATTGGATATCTTCCAGACTCTTTTGGACAATCTGCTCAAATGCCGATGATTTTAAATGGATTTGATATTAAGTATTCAATCTTTTGGCGTGGTACTTCTGAACGTCATGGTACAGATAAGACTGAATTTTATTGGGAGACAGATGATGGATCTAAGTTGTTAGTTCAATTGTTTCCACTTGGTTATGCGATTGGCAAGTACTTACCAGAGGATGAAGAAGTACTGCAAAGTAGAATTGATAAGTATTTCACTGTACTTGACCGTGGAGCAACGACTGATCATATTATTTTACCGAATGGGCATGATCAAATGCCCATTCAAAAGAATATTTTTACGATCATCGAAAAGCTAGAAAAGCTATATCCTGAACGTGAATTTTTCTTAAGTAAATATGAAAATATTTTTGAGAACCTTGAGGAGCAAGAAGAACTAGATACGTTGAAAGGCGAATTTCTAGATGGAAAGTATATGCGTGTCCATCGTAGTATTTACTCGACTAGAATGGACATTAAAGCGGCAAATACTAGAATTGAAAATAAAATTACTAATATATTAGAACCACTTGCATCAATTGCATATCGTTTTGGTTTTGAGTATCACCACGGTTTAATTGAATTAATTTGGAAAGAAATCTTGAAAAACCACGCACATGATAGCATTGGCTGTTGCTGTTCTGATAAAGTACACAGAGAAATTCTAAATCGTTTTTATGTAGCAGAAGAAAAAGTCGATCAACTAATTAATTTTTATAAACGGAAGATTGTGGATTCGATGGATACTTCTAATGAACATGATCGAATTACACTTTTTAACTTACTTCCTTACGAGCGATATGAAGTTGTGACAACAAGCGTAATGACAAAATTAAAGTCATTTAAGCTAGTTGACCATGAATCTAATGAAATCGATTACGAAATTACCGAAAGAAAGATTATTGACCCAGGGCTAATTGATCGTCAAATCGTTCATTATGGAAACTATGATCCATTTATTGAATATACAATTCAATTAAAGTCTACGATTCCATCAATGGGTTATAAGACATATTTCGTAGAGGAAAGTGATGGAGTCAAAAATAGAGTAATTAGTTCTACTAATAAAATTGAAACAGACTATTATGAGATTGTTGTAAATTCAAATGGAACTTTGGATATCTTTGATAAGCAACTTAAACAAAACTTTAAAAATGTTCTTCTTTTAGAAAACGGTGGAGATGATGGCGATGAATATGACTTCTCTCCACTTCAATATGAAGGGCTAATTTATAGCTATTCAGTTTACGCTAATATTAAAGTTCAGCAAAATCGATTTGGTGCAACGATTGATATTAACTATACACTACCTGTCCCGTCAAACTTAGAAAAACGCAAAGAACAAATTTATGATGGCGAAGTAGACATTCATATTGTAGTAAATGTTCCAAAGGATAAACCTAGACTCGATGTAAAATTTGAAATTGATAATCAAGCAATGGATCATCGACTTAGAGTATTAATTCCAACTAATATTGCGTCAGTTTTCTCATTATCAGACAATCAATTTGGTTCGATTAAACGTGGTGTTGTCGATCATGCAATTCATGTGTGGGAGGAAGAAAACTGGGATGAGCGACCAGATCCGATTTATCCTATGTTGAGCTATGTGGCTTTATCGAATGATGAATATGGAGTTGGTGTATTAACGAATAGCACTAGAGAGTATGAAATTATTGGTAGAAAATTTGATACGATAGCGATTACTTTGTTTAGGAGTGTTGGTTTTCTTGGGAAAGAAGAGATGGTTCGTAGACCTGGGCGACCTTCTGGTATTAAGTTGGCTACTCCGGATTCTCAGATGATTGGGAAGTTGTCTTTGGAGTTTGCGATTGCTACATATAATAAGGGAGAGAATGTTGCTCGGATTGCTAAGGAGTATTTAACTCCGATTGTTAGTTATAATAAGATTCCTTTTGATGCTATGAAGTTGAATGGGTCTGATGTGAAGACGCCGTTGGAGTTTAGTTTTTTTAGGGAGATATCTTCTAGTATGGTTTTGAGTACTTTGAAGAAGGCTGAGAGAGCGGATGGGTTTGTTTTGCGGTTTTATAATCCTTTGGAGATAGGAGCGAATGTTGTTTTTGAATTTGATGGTGAGATTGGGCAGGTATATGCTGTTAATTTAAATGAGAAAGTACAAGAAGAGGTTTTAGTTAATGACCAGCAGGTTGCAATAAATGTTAAAACAAATCAAGTTAAATCAATTTTGTTATTAAAATAAAATTACTCATATGAAACAAAAAGGCTATTTTTCGTTTTTTTAAAACGGGAAATAGCCTTTTTTGATTGGGGTTCTAGAGTATTAAAAAAGATTTCATTGTAGTTTGCACGAATGACAGAACATATATTTTACGCACATTGCTTGTTTGAATATATATTTGTTAAAAACCTCGATTAAAGTAAATAATAAAAAAATTCAATATATATAAAAAAATCACCTTATAAGCTGATTTTCCAATACAGTGAATCGTATATTCTTAAATCATCGAAGAGAAAATTGTTTAAATTGGGAGGTGTATGATTTGTCAAACTTTATGCCTGAAGATAAAGAACTGTTGCAAGGAGTACTGCACAAGATTATTCTTTATCGAGTTACTAGAAACATAAACAATGAACTTGTGTCGCGAAAGATTAAACACTACCAATTGAGCGAAGCCACCGGTAGAATAGGAAACTGGTTTAATCGGACATTCAACAATTTAGAAGATATGAGAGTTTCGACACTTATAAAATTGATTTCAGCAGTATCAAAGATTCACTCCGACCAGAACAGGGATAATCCATTGTTAATTACTTCAATAATCGACAATGAAATAATGGAAATTGCTTCTGTTTTATTGGACCTAAATGATGTTGAGATTGAGGATTTGCTCAGCCCCGATTCTGGAATAACAGAATTCATTATTAATTTAAAGTTTTATGTTGATTCATTGGAATCTAATGACGATATATCGCCAAAAGAATCTGATGTTTACGACCGTATTTTTAATCTTATTAAAAAAGAGGAGTTATAGGAAATGGTTGAAAGAAAAATATGGTTCATTACACGTCCGGAACGTGACCCTAAGTTCCATAAAGATGCAATACTTGCCTTAAATGATGCAACTGAAGGATTTAAGATCAAGTGGGCTGGCAATAGAGAAGCGCACTTAAATTATGAACGGGCTTTAAATATTAGGGGGATAAAGCGTGAAAATGTTAGTAATGACGGTTCTGGAGGCAGAACATGGGCGGCCATGTTAAAAACATTCTCTTATGTTTATACAGACGAGGAAGGAAAACTAAGGCTTACAAAAGTAGGGAGAAAGATCATGGAAGGTGAAAAGGTAAGAGAAAATGTTACTAAGCAGATTCTTACACTACAAATTCCAAATGCATATTTTCTTGAATCTGGTTTCCGCCCTCAATTCGAATCAGGATTTCGAATTAGACCTGCAAGATTTGTAATTAAATTGGTGAACCAAGCACAACTCGGCTACTATCTAACAAAAGAGGAAATCACCTATTTTGCATTAACTGCCAAGACAGATAATGAACTTATGTCTATAACGGAAAAAATTTTGAGATTTCGAAATGGAAATACAGCGGAAAAATCAGAAATAAAACAAAAAATTGTAGCAGAATTTGATCACCGTGAAAGATCCGATAAAGGAGCAAGGGCTTTTGAGATAGCCCATGGTGACGTAGCTCATACGTTTATGCTTATTTGTGATTATACTGGATTGGTTGAATATATTCGCGGGGAAGCACTTAGAATTAATCCAGTAAACTCAAAGAGAGTATCAAATGAGTTAGTTGCTTACGATAACAGATATCCGTTTAACACTCGGTATCATATTTCGCTACAGCGTATGGCGGAGAACAACGGTCTTGATATTGATAGCTATAAAGCAAGTAATTACGGTGAGATTAGGCCGGCAACTAATAAAGCAAAAACTGAAAAAAAAATAAAAGATTTGCTTTCAGTTTATCCGTTTCTTGAAGAATTGTCACATGAAGATATTAAAAACATTCTGCTGAAAGAGTTCTCTGAAAAAGAATCTGAGAAACATGCAGATGAAATTAAGAAATATAGTATTAGGGGTTTAAATATCGATTTCGTAGAAGGCTATTTAAATGAAACTAATGAACATCAATTTGAGCAAAAAACTGCAGAAATACTTAGAGCAATAGGTTTTAATATTGAAATGAACCCGAAACCATTATCAAATGAAAAAACAGAAATTGAATTACTCGCCAAGCTGGGAGATAAATATTCCTTTATAATCGATGCAAAAATGTATCGACCGAAGTTTCCACTATCAGCAAATCTAGTTTCCCATATGGCCTCAGAGTATATTCCGAACTACGAAGGATACGACAACAGGGCGGTTGCTTTTTTTGGATATGTTACCGTGTCTGCATGGAGCGGAGAAAAAAATCTTGAGAAGATTAGTAAGTTAGCGAAAAGAGCAATTCCTGAACGAGACATTAAAGGAATAATGTTAAGTGCGAATGTTATGCTCGGTTACTTGGACTACTGTATTGATAATGGGATACTTAAACATGAACGAGTAGAACTATTCCTTCAATCAATTGAAAATAAAGCTTTTTCAACGGTTGGTGAATTATTACGTTTTATTCAACCAGTTAATGGATTATTCAAGTAATCCTATATTTCAAAAATGAAACTACAAGGGGGATTATCTATGCCAAAAACGGGAGATACTTTTATCACAACTTTAAAAAAAGCGCATTTAGAATGGGGTAACTATCGATTCACGGGCACAAGGGACGTTATTTATGGAGAAGGTTACCTGCAAATACCTAGAACCGACGCAAAAAGGATTGGAATTTACAATAGTAACCATTCAAGTAGTGTAAACACCTTCAATTGTAATTCCGCAGATGGTTTTTTATCCGGTGTTACTTTAAAGGCCTCCGGTTCAATGGAGGCTGGAGATGTTTATGCAAAACAATTTCAGGGTAGTGGCAACTTACAAATAATTGGAGCTTGGTTCAGCCATATAAGTGCAAAAATAGGAGATAGAGTCAAGGTCACTTGGACCAGTCCAACTGAAATAAAAATAGAGAAACTTTAATTCCTTAATCATTTAAAAATACGATAGAAAAACGTGTTAAATTGAATGGAAATTATCACCCTTCCGCCAATAGGCGGTTTTTTTAGATGTAGAAAATATTGATTACTAAAAGAATGTTTTTGTAAAAGGTAGGACTTGCTTATGTAAAATGGAATGTAACTAGTGTATAATATTCTCTAACTGAAAAGAAAAAAATTGGAGAGAACAATCATGATTTTTGAAAAGGGTGAACTTTTTTGTGGACCGGGTGGTTTGACACTTGGCGCAAAACTAGCAGAAGTAAAAGATTCAGAAGGAAATATTTTTAAAGTTAATCATAAATGGGCAGTTGACTATGACGAAGATACTTGTGAAACATTTCGACACAATATTTGTCCCGAAAATCGAAAATCGGTTATTTGTGCTGATGTTAGAAGGCTAAAACTGAACTTAATGCCAGAAATAGATTGTTTTGCATTTGGCTTCCCATGTAATGATTTTTCTATCGTAGGAGAGTCAAAGGGGTTAGAGGGAGAATTTGGTCCCCTTTATTCTTATGGAATTAAAGTATTGAGATATAAAAGACCTAAATGGTTTATAGCTGAAAATGTTGGCGGGCTTGAAAGTGCTAATGATGGCATGGCATTAATTCAAATATTAAAAGAAATGAAAAACGCCGGTTACAATATTACACCTCATAAATACAAATTTGAAGAGTATGGTGTACCTCAAGCACGTCATAGAATAATTATTGTTGGGATTCGTAATGATATTAACTTGAAGTTTAAAGTACCCAAGGCTCCATATAAAAATAAGAACGAATGGACTTCTGCAAGAAGTGTATTGGAAATGGCAATACCTAATGATGCACCTAACAATGAGCAAACGAAACATACCAAACAGGTTATAGAAAGACTCTCTATTATTAAACCTGGTGACAATGCATGGGCACCATATATTCCTGAAAAGTATCGTTTAAATGTAAAAAGCGCGAAAATGTCTAATATTTATAAAAGATTAGATCCGGATGCTCCTGCATACACCGTAACTGGTTCTGGCGGTGGTGGGACTCATATGTATCATTATGCTGAACCACGAGCTTTAACTAGCCGTGAGAGAGCAAGACTCCAAACTTTTCCAGATGATTTTAAATTTATTGGTGGAAGTGAAAGTGTTCGTGCTCAAGTTGGCATGGCAGTTCCTGTTTATGGTGCTAAAATTATAGTTGAAGCAATATTAAATACCTTTGCGGGTAATGAATATCCATCTGAACCAGCAAGATGGGATGAGGAAGAAATTAGG
Organism: Bacillus sp. AFS002410; assembly: GCF_002556365.1. Taxonomy (NCBI): domain Bacteria; kingdom Bacillati; phylum Bacillota; class Bacilli; order Caryophanales; family Bacillaceae; genus Bacillus; species Bacillus sp. AFS002410. The sequence goes on along the minus strand of NZ_NUEU01000008.1, from coordinate 77,897 downwards.
CAAATGATAGAAACAGGTAAGCAAAAAAAGAAGAGAACCGGCAAAGGAAAAACAAAATCAAGCCAAAAACAGGCAGAGTTGGTACCGGAAGTTCAGGAAGCTTTTGAAATTTAATTGTTTAAATATTATTTAATTTTGACAAAAAGCTTAAAGGGAAAACTTACTCTGTTTTCTTATTAAAAATTATTTTACTTTAAAATAAGCTTTTCACTCTATATTAATTAAAAAGAACGTTTGTTTGAACTTGTACATAGATGGTCGAACTGCCTGGTCGAATAAGGGAACTTTTTTTATTTATTTTTAAAATAAGTCCCTCTTTCTTAGTTAGTCATTCTGTGGCCCTCTATTTTAAATTCATTTAAAATGAGGACATTATTTTTTATACTGAATCTGTATTTATTTATGCTGGACATGGTTACTTCCATGTCCAGTTTGCAATAGTAAGCATCGCCTACATATTCAATTTTTAAGTCCCCCTCTTGGATGTACATCGCATACTATTCTTTTCATTCGCGTCGCATATATATAATTATTTTCTGGTGAATGTAAAGGTTTAACCCCTTTGAGATAACCTTCAAAAGACGAAGGTGAATCATTTTGTCTGATTTTTATTTTACGTGCATTGATTTAGAAAAGGACAATGAGAACAAATTTCCAGATTAGAAGCACATTGTTTTTCACCTAGCATTGTCTTATAGAATGTGAAGCCTGCCCTTCGAGACAAATATACGAATCAAAATGTTTAACATAGACAATGTTAATTTTTTTTATGAAACTACTTTAGGTTTTAGGTCTTTATTAAGGGATAAATTCGTCTGATTACTTAATCAATTAAGTATTTAGCGATGTATGGAGTTTTATATCCTGCTTTAAGTGTATCTGCATTTGGTCTTATTTACTTTTTCAATTACATAATACAATATCTTCTTCTCTTAATTTCTGCATAAAGTTGGATTTGGTAGATACGTTCATATCAAATATTATTAGAGACAAATTGTTTTGAGTATTGCTATAATAATTATATTATTAAATGGTTTTAAGATTTTGGGGGAACTAATGGATAGAATAACAAAGAGTCTTTTAGAAGACTTCTCAAACGTAATGGAACTGGAAATTAAAGATCATAGTAAACTTTTTGAAATGTTTTCAGCATATAGTATTATATCAAAAGTACACAATGAAAAGTTTGAATTAGATGATGTTGTTGGTGGGAATGGCGGAGATTGTGGGATTGATGGATTGGCAATAATTGTTAGTGGCATTATGATAAATTCCATAGATGAGATTGAAGATTTAATAGAAAGATCGGGTAGCATATCTGAAGTTAATTTTCTTCTAATTCAATCTAAGACAAGCTCAACGTTTAATGGAGGAGAAATAAGAACGTTTGGAGACGGAGTGGTTGATTTTTTTTCTGAAAATCCTACTATGGTTAGAAATGACTTTATTAAAAAAAGAGCAAAAATTGTCGAATATATTATCAGTAAGGCTGCCAGAATAAAGAAGATGACATGCGAAATGTATTATGTTACGACCGGAAAATGGGTAGATGATCAAAATCTTATATCTAGAATAGAAAGAATAAAAGAGGATTTAGAAAATCTACATCTCTTTAAACAAGTTAAGATTTCACCAATCGGTGCACGCGAAATTCAAAAATATTATAAGCAAACACAAGAAAAAGTTAGTGCGACTATTAATTTTCCAAATAGAGTTTTACTTCCGGATATAGAAGGAGTCAATGAAGCTTATATTGGAACACTTGAGATTAAAGAGTTCTTGAATTTGATTGAAGATGACTTAGGAAATATAAATCGATCCGTATTCTATGATAACGTTAGGGATTATCAAGGTGAAAATGACGTAAATGAAAGTATTTCAAAAACTGTTCAATCTGAGAAGTCGAATAGGCTTGCAGTTTTAAATAATGGTGTAACAATTGTTGCAAAATCCCTGAATGTTGCAAGAAATGATCTTACTTTAAGTGACTATCAAATTGTAAATGGATGTCAAACATCTCATGTAATATATAATTATAAAGAAGATATTAATAAATTAATTAGTTTGCCGGTAAAAGTAATTGGAACTGAGAAAGAGGATGTAATAAGTGAAATTATAATAGCAAATAATAGCCAAACGGAAGTTAAAAAAGAAGAATTAATGGCGCTAAGTGATTTTCAAAAACGATTAGAGTTATTTTATAATGCTATTAATGAACTTAAGAAAAGGTTATATTATGAAAGAAGATCGAGACAGTATGATGCAGTTCCTAACATTGAAAAAGTTAGAATTGTAACAATTTCTTCTCAAATAAAATGTTTTGCTTCAATGTTTTTAGATAGGCCCCATTTGGCCAGTAGATTTTATGGGAAACTGTTAGAGCAATTATCCGAACTTGCTTTTGTTAGTGATCATGAATTAATGCCTTATTATACTAGTTCATTTGCGTTATATAAGCTAGAATTCTATTTTAGAAATAAGAGTTTAGATTCAAAGTTTAGAAAATTTAAATACCACTTGCTTATGATGTTGCGATATTATACAAGCACCGAACAAGCACCACTTAATTCTAAAAAAATAAATAAAGAAAGTGAAAGAATAAATAAGGAGTTATATAGTGTAAATTTATTAACAATTCTTAGAGAACTAACTAGAGTAATTGAAAATGTTGTTGATGATGTTGAAAGTACAGAAATTACAAAGAGACAGTCTTTAAATGATCAGCTAATTAAAAAAGTCGTTGAATTAAGGAAAGGTAGTATAACATCTGTATAAATAAAATCACGAGCATTTAATAAGCTCGTGTTTTTTTATTTTAATTGATTAAGAAAATAAGTCTATGAGAGAGTAAATGATAATTGCATATATTGCTTCAGAATCAACAAAAGTAGACTTAATTAAAGTGTATCTATAATCATTACATCTTTTAAAAGTTAAATTAATATTAACAATTAGATATTCCAAAGTAAAAGTGATAGTTACCCATAAAATTTGTTAATATTATCAATATTTTTGTTAGTAACGCAAATCAATGGGTTCTAGAATTAAGCCACCTTTTAGTTATTTGAATCATTTTCAATCCTATTACAATTAAATCAAGAAAATCGAATCAAAAGTAATAGAGTAATTATCAATCCAATCAACATAGGTAACAAATTCCGTCTAGCCATCTCAAACAGACTAACTATACAAGTAGTAGCCGCAAGAAAAAAAGCCCAAGGAATCAATGTTGCTCCACTAACATAAATTCCAGTAATTTGCCCCATAGCGTCAAAGTTACAACTCCATGCTCAATTCTTAAGCGAAAAATAAAGAAACTGATTAGAGATAAAGTTACCAAAATCTACATTTGAAGTTTCACACTTAAAGTAATCTCTACCATTCTTTTTACCATTTTCTAAAGTTATTTGCATATATGAGTATCCAAAAATAATTGTAAATTTAATAACTTACTAGGCACAGATATCAGTGGAATTTCGATAGCTAATGAACATACAAATATAGAATGAAAAGATATTTCTGAATTACAAGAAGAGTGGGATCCTGTGGTCTTTCACCTGTAGAAAAATTAATTAATATTCCTAGTTTGGGTAAATAATTCCCTTTTCGCATATTATTACATTTTGAGTCGAAAACATTCAGTTAAGGCTAAACAAATAAAGTAGGGCTATATTACCTAGTTAAGCTAGTTCGGTAAAGTAATAACAAACTAAATAATATTATTTCACTTGTTACATGAACTCACCATGCTTTAAGTTAACAAACCTTTTTAAATGTGTATATTAAACCAGTGACTACATTATCTTATTAACAGCATTTGCTCGATAAGAATATTTAAAAGTCCTATCAATCTTACCTTCAGGATATATTTGAGCTAACTGATGAAAAATTTAATAGCAATTTTTTTAGGTTCTAGTGTATATTTCACAGCGATTTCGGATTTGGGGAATCCATTAATTGAAGTATATTCGCATAAGGAATAAAAGTAAGATTATCTTCCTGGAACTTTTCTTCAAAAGTAATCTTATCAATAAATGGATTATATCAGGTTATGTAGTAATCTACTGATTACTGAATTGAGGTTAGTGGTGTTCGGATTCGATGAGTAATTTTGCGTGCACATTGCTTTTGGAGAATATTCGCTCGTTCTGCATGGTGTAAAATGATATTAAATCTCATTATTTACTATCACAAGTTTCTTTAAAGTAAGGTCTAAAGGTATAAATACATCCCTCATTGCAATAAACGCTTCTATTTGAAAGTTAATTTCAAAAGATTCCTCTACCCTAAATTTTTAATTATTGATAAGATTAGGAAAGTATAGGTAAAAACTGTAAACCTGTACTCAAAATTTATAATTGAGAGGAGAATCTTCTATGAATCTAGATTTAGGACTTTATGAATGTGCTCCATTAGAATTGTTAGAAAGAATAGAGAACAGTAAAGTACAACTAGTAAATTTAAGCCCCCCAGTGCCAAAACAAAATAGCATATCAACAAAAAGTTCATATGTAGGGGAAGCAACGTTAGTAATTCAGCATGCTAAACGTATATTAACTGATAACGGTGTAATATGTTTCAATACAAACGATTTCTATTCAGAGTACATACGTACAATACTTGACCATGTTTTTAGCAGAAAAAACTTTGTACAAGAATACATTATAACATTTAATAGTCAAAGTAAAAAAAAATCAAACTTTAATCGTCTTTTAGTATACTGCAAGTCGTTTAATGATTTTACTTTAAACTTAATAGGCCCATCTAATCCTGAGAATTTCTTAAGTAAAAAATTATTTAAAGATGAAAGAGGCAATTACTATTTAGATGATTTGCTTGAACCAATCCTAAATCCTGCCAGAGTTTTCATGTGGTTAAATCATGAACTTCCTTCCGGTATGTCATGGCGTTTCTCAAGGGAAACATTAAACAAGTTTTTAAAAGACGAGCTTATTCACTTTGAGAATACAGGAATTCCAAAGTTAAAAAGATTTACAAGCAATATTAATTTAAACAATATATGGGATAATGACATACTAAATGATTTAAATTATAATACCAAAGATTCATATATAAGAAATATAATTTCTCTTTATACTTCGGTGGGAGATATGGTATTGGATCCATATCTTACTCAGAAAAGTATTAGCCTTATTTCCTCTATGCAATTAGGTAGGTTGTGGATTGGTTGTAATTCAAATAAACGAACGTTAATTGAATTAGAAGAAACTTTTAATACACAGTTTAGAGATTTAGGATTTAGATATTATATAAAAGAATTTTTGTTTGAGAAGCCCATTTTATATCCGAGTATTAAATTAAAACAATCTATATTAAGTGGACTCGAGTTTGATAATAAACAAAATATAAATTTAAGGCTAGTTACAGTTGATGAGTATCAATTTTTAACATGTGTAAAAAATGGGTTGTGGGGAAGTAACAACACCTCAATAAAGAATTGGGGAATTGATGATTTTATTGTTTTTATTGTAAATAAGAAGATTGTGGCCCTTTCAGTTATTACACAAGCTATGTTTAATTCAGATGATATAGTATGGGATAATGGTCATTTTCCATACAGAGTAAAAATTAAATTCAAAAAAATATTTAAGGTAGAAGATAGAATTCAGATAGAAGGGGCAATAAAAGAAAAGTTAAAGGGGAATTGGGACAATTATGGTATACCTATTCGCTTTAGACTCCCTTTACCAAATGATTCTGCTGAAGCAATTTTAAAGGAGATTAATAGTAGGAAAAATGCTTTAAAGTATTATAAAGAAAATATTGATATGCTATTAAATGAAGAAGGACAAAATAGAGTAGTAAAACAAAATGAAAAAATCAAAAGTAATTTAAAAAATGGTAAAGAAAGAATAGAAGAAAAAGATAATAGAAAAAAAAACCTTGTATTCAAAAAAATGGAAATAAGAAATTGGAGACAATTTGAAAAAGTAGAGATAGATTTCCATGAAAATTTAACTATTTTTATAGGAATAAATGGATCAGGAAAAACTACCATCTTAAATCTCCTTAATAAGCATTTTGGGTGGAATAACAACATGATTAGTAGCCCACAACAAAATTATAGTAAAGGAAGTATTACCTATACTTCAGGTACTAGGAAAGAGATTGATTATAACGTTGGAGAATCAGAAAATTTAGAAATAGGTAGGATTTTATATAGTGATAATAAGGAGTCTCCACTTTTTGTTCCGTCTATAGTAGAAAATACTTATCAAGTTTTTATTGAATCAATACCAAAGATGAGCGGGCTTCATATTCCTTCTCACAGGCCAGTTTATAACTTTAGTCAAATAGAAAGCATACCAACACAAATTAAATCTCTTCAAGATTTTTTTGACGAGTATACTAAGTCTATTAAGCAAGGTTATTTTAGTATTAATAATGATAAGAGTCCTATACATATATTAAAAGAAAGTTTGATTACATTAGCTTTATTTGGTTCTGGACAGGGGGATATTATACAACCGAATGAAATAGCACACCAATTGTTTATAGATTTTCAGAGAATTCTTGGATTTGTTTTACCCCACGATCTAGGCTTTAAAAGTATCACTATTCAACTACCAGAGGTTATTTTAGATACAAAGTCAGGGCTCTTTTCACTTGATTCTGTTTCAGGTGGAATAGCGGCTCTTATAGATATAACTTGGCAAATATTTCTTTTTGATAGGCTAGGTGGTAACTTTATAGTAACTATTGACGAGCCCGAGAACCATTTACATCCAGAAATTCAACGATTATTATTACCAAATATACTTAATGCTTTTCCGCATATACAATTTATTGTGACAACACATAATCCATTTATAATTAGTTCTGTTGAAAATTCTAACATCTATGCTCTTCGGTATAATGAAAACCAAAAGATAGAAAGTGCTTTTCTAGACGGTGTAAATAAAGCAGGTACTTCAAATGATATTCTCATAGAAGCCCTTGGACTTTCTTATACAATGCCTTTATGGGCAGAAGAAAAATTGGAAACCATAAGTGATAAGTTTGTGAATAGGGAACTTAATAACAGTACGCTGAATGAATTAGAAAAGGATATGAATAGTATTGGATTAGGAGACTATACAAATAAAACTTTAGAAAAAATTATTAAGGAGAAATACAAAAAGTGATCAAACTTGAAAAGAAAGAAAAACCTGATAAGCTAAGAGAAAATGCAGAGCAATGGACCAAAGACTATCTTGCTCATTTCTTAAAAAAAGATAACATATACAACCGTATCCAAGGCTTGAAAATTCCTAAATCCATCGAGGGTAGATATGGACATCAAACCATAAAAAAAGTATTGCTCGAAGAGACAGAAGAAAAGTGTGCTTATTGCGAGAGTAAAATACTCCATAATAGCCCAGGAGATATTGAGCACATATATCCTAAAAGAACTCGTCCGGATCTTGCCTTTGAATGGACCAATTTAACATTAGCTTGTAGTAAGTGCAATACAAGTGGGAAAGGTGGATATTATGATCCCGCGTTACCACTTATAAATCCATATGTAGATGATCCATTGAATCATTTTTATGGACTAAGGGCACTAGTGCTTCCTATGCCCCAGGATTTAAGAGCAATAAAAACTCATAATATCTTAAAGATTAATAGATTACCTTTATATGAAAAAAGAAAAGAATTATTAGATGATACATCTAATTTAGTAAGTGCTCTAAGTATGATTCCTGATGAAAGGAAGGAAAAAGAGAGTATAAAGAAATTTATTATAGAAAAAACTCATCCTAAAAAGGAATTTTCTTTCATAATTAGAGAGTATTTAAAGCAAGTGTGTTTTATCTAAACTAAATTTTTAAAGCTCGAAGAAAATAGGGAAAGTGGATATTAGATATTTTGGAAAATATAGAAATTGTAAAAAATAAAAGTAATTAATTTGATGATTTAAATATAGTTGATAATAAACTTGAAAAAGTATAACATTTTCAGCTAAGAGAGTACTAGTATGACTTTACAATTATGATTACTATTTTTGATAACAGACTTAACTGTGCCATTTGAAAAGATTAAGACTATCAGATTCGCATTTAATGCCTTATTAAAAAATTATTAATTATTATGATTTTTCTGGTATCGGTGAGCCAATTACCTATATTAAGTGGATTTTTCGTACTTCTCAGGTGAATCTGGACCTTGATGTAGCATTACATAGGAGAAACTAGAAAAGAGTTTTTGCAATTATTGAAAATAAAAAAATAAAATGCAACATGTTTATTTTGGCATCAGTTATTTTGAAAAAAAAAGATAAATTTGAAAGACTATTAATAAATATATTAGCATGTATGAATTGAAAAAAATTAAATAATTTTATTGAAATTAAATATAAAATGATATCTTGNNNCAAGATATCATTTTATATTTTTATACTACTTATATAATTTTATCAAAAAAGTAATTTCTAAAAAAGTGAGATAATATTTTTGAAAAAAATGATATATCTTGATTTGTTTTCAAAGTAAAAATGAAACAATAATTATACTTTAGTTATTTTGAAGAATGAGCGTTTACAAGAAAAAGTAAATAATTATCCATACCAGATAACTGATCTACCTCAGATTTCATAATCTGTAAACCATCTTCTACAAAAAATAAAATAAATTTCTCTATATCTTTTTCTTCGAGTGTTCGACCAACTTTATTAATAATTAAATGCTTATATAGCAAATAATCATCTTTTGTAATTACACTTAAAGGAAATTCAAAATCAGACTTTTCACTTAAAGCGATAGGCTCATCTACCTTTTTTTCAGAAACTAATCCTTTAGCAAATGCAATTCTTAATGTATCTGGTCTTTGATTTGCTACTGGTAAATCGAATTCTGCCATTATTTTATTTAATATTTCAAATCCTTGTTTAGATAGTTTTGCTTTACCTATTGCCAATTATAATACACCTCCAGCAAATTCAAAGTAACCTTCACGAATTTTTGTGAATTCTTCTTCATCATCGTGTTCCAATACATATGATTTTACAAGGTGAGGTTCTAGGTCTTTCATAAATCTTTCATCTATTTCTGTATCAGTAGAAAGTATAATCACTTGCTCATTTAATTTAGTAAAGTAACTATTAACTAAATTTGTTCTATGAATGCTATCTAATCTAGCTAGTGGCGTATCAATTACAAATGGCATTTTAGTTCCTGCTACTTTTGTAAGTGCCCAAATCATTGCTAATGCAATAAGTTGTTTCTCACCCTCTGACCTTGATGTTAAGTCTATTTCTCTATCGTCTTCATCAAAAATGCGCAGTGTAAAATCTTTTGAATCGAACTCTATTCTATTTAAATCTTTTTTTCTAAATAAAATATTTAAAATGTTTTCTATTTCCACTTTTAATAAATTTGCTTTTAAAATAGTAACTTCTGAAATAAACTCATTTGTAGCGGATAATAAATTTTTCAATAATTCAACTTTGTGTATAACACCAGAGTTATCATTTTTTGTTTTTAATTTTCCTGTATATTCTCTAGTTAATTTCCCTTGCTCGTCTCTAAGTTTATTAGATTGAATTAATAATAACTTTTTGTTCGCTAGTTGAATAGCAATATCTTTATCTATTTCTCTAATTTTACTATCTTCATTTGAAGTATCTACTTCTTCAGGAGCACTTTCCAATTGAATCTCATAATTTGAAATATCATTCTCTGCTTTATAGCGATCGTCTAATAACTTACTTAAATTACTTGTTGTTGTATTTGGATGACTAATAATTTTTCTATAATCTCCATCGGAAAGGTCATGAATAATATTTAAATCTGTATTGACCATTTTTTCTCGAATATTATTAAGTTTTTTCCAAATGCCTTTTCCTGAAGAATAAATTTGTTGCTTTTGCTCGTCAGTTAAAGGTGGGTTTACATCGGACTTTATAAGTTCTTTCGCAAATAAATCATAGTTTTTAAATATATTACTATTGTGGCTTAAAACGTTATTATATTCTTTTTCATCTTGTAGTCTACTTTTTAAATTATCAATTGGCTTTTTTAAAATTAATTTAAGTAACTCTGTTTTAGCAAATGTCTCAATGCCTTTTTGAATCGAGACTAAATTAGCTTTCTTTTTACCTAATAATTCTGAGATTTTTTGCTTTGAAAGACTAGTTGAAATAAATTTTTGTCTTTTTTGTTTATCCAAAGTATTTTTTTGTTCATGTAGTGAATCTGTAACCATCTTTATTTCGTCAATCTTCTTATCATTATCTTCTAATTCGTTTTGAATCTGTTCAAGCCTTTTTCTGATATTCGCAAGTTCATCGTCTTTAACTAAATTACCTAATTTTTTTGTTTCCGTATTAAAAAGTTGAATAAGATCTTTAGATAAGGTTCTATATAAATCCAATGAAACAACTTTTTGAATAGCATCAATTGTCTCTTTAGCATCGTGCTGACCAACTAAATCTCTAATTTTTTCAGCATCAAAAATAAAGAACTGAGAAACTTCTTTAGGAATTTTTTTGTCTATAAAGCTTATGAACTCCTCAGAACTTGATGATGATTCCATTTTTTGTCCTTCACCATCTATAGTATATAAAGTTATTTTGTCTTCAATACCAGTACGTGTCTGATAAAAATTTACTTCAATTGAGTAAACACCAGTGCTATCTTTAAAACAAAGTTCAATTGAAGATTCGGTACCACCTTCGTTACGGTGTTTTTTATTTATAGCAGAATCGAGAATCTTAGAATATTCATTCTTGTTGAAGAATCTTCTACCATAAAGACATACAAATATTGCATTTATTAGAGAAGTTTTTCCAGCACCATTTAAGCCACCAATTAAAACAATATTTTGATTAAAAGGTGAGAATTTAGGATTCTTCTCAGTGAAGTAAATTGTTTGTGTACCATAATAAGGGCGATAATTTTTGAACTTAATATATTCAAATATCATTTCTATCACTCATTTCTATAGCCCAATATTTAATAAATTCATCCATATCTTTAAAGATTCCTACACGTCTACTCATGTTTTTGTCAGAATATTCTTTTTCTAATTTGATAAGACTTTCTATATATTTGGGTGGAATATTATGTTTAATAACAATTTTGTTTAATAATTCTTTCTCTTCCACTGTAAATTCCATATATTAGCTCCTTCAATACATTGAATTTTTATTTCAATTTAGTAAAATTATCTTATAACTATTATATTATAAGCTAAAAATAATAACCAGGAGGTAATAATTGTAATATGAACGTAATCTGTACTAGAGAAACTAATGAAGCAGAAACGTATTTAAAAAAACATATAAACCTTGAGAATAATATTATTCATATTGTGCCAACTATGATTTTATATAGACAACGCGAATTATTCTATAAGAAATTAGGGAAAAATATTAAAGATTGTAATAGTAATATTCAACTTCATGAATTTAATGAATTTATAAAGAAAAATGTCTATAAAGATTATCAAAATGTCCTAACAAAAAGCGAAATGCAAATATTAATTGTTAGATTAATGAAAGAAAGTATAAAGCTAAATAATGATGCTTGGTTATCTGTAATACCCGATTTAGTTGATATTTTTATAGAATGGTCAATACTTGGTATAGAAATTAATGAACTTAAAAAATTTAATACAAATCAAAAGTTTACAATGGCATTGGAATTATATGAAAAATATTTAAATGAAGTTGAAAAAAAGCAAAAAAATGATTTCGGAACATTAGTTTATAAGATCTTCTCTAAAGAAGAATTTCAAAATGTAGATGAAGTAATAATTGATGGTGCATTCTTACCATTTTTGCCAAAACACCATCAATTATTAAATCGATTTAATCATCTAAATAAAAAAATAACAATATTTCTTCCAATGGAAAAAGATTCAAATCAAATAGTATTCAATGCTATGAAGAAAACGTTTAAGAACTATGTAGACTTTAAAGAGTGGATTTCAGTAGATGAAGTAAGAAGTAATCAATTTTTTATTCAAAGTTTAAAATCAAATTTATTGAGTGATAAAGCAGAACTGTCAAAATTAGACGGTTCATTAACTATTAATCGTTTCAATACAACTGAAGAGGAAATGGATTGGATTGTTAAACAAATTTCCTTTTTGCTAAAGGTTCAACATGCAAAAAAAGAAGAGATTGTTATAATTTCTCCGAAAGCACTGGAACTTAGAGCTTCTTTTAGAGAAAGATTTGAAATCCATGGGCTAATATCAAATTTACCTAAAAAATCAGTAAGTAAATTAAAAGAAGGTAGAGCAATAGTAAATTTATATAGCATTTTTGTTGATAAACTTCATGAGTCAGAAACATATTTAGATATTAGTCGTTTTGAAGAGATACTGAACGGTGAAATATTAAAAAATAGCCTAGAAAGTAAGAAAGCTTTTGAAACAATAAGGGCATTTTATTTAGACTGTTACAGTTTAAATGATTGGAAACTTAAAACTAATGAATTAATTACATCAAAGAAAAATGTATCTAATATCAAACACGATAAATATCATCCTTTAAAAGAACTTGATGAAAATGAATTAGAGATATTTGAGAATTTCATAAATTTAATAGAAGAAATTTATAGAGATCTTTATTCAATAAAGGACCAAAGCATCAATAGCCATCTAAATGTATTAGTTAAATATATAGAACTAAAAGCAGATATCCATATTTCTGATATTATTTTACAAAGGCTAAAAAATATTCTAGAAAACATCACTAATCAGGAGAATATATTAATTTCTTCTGAAGAATTTGGAAGTATTTTAAGAAGTGTGTTAATTGATCAAGAGGAACCAGACGAGGAAATATTACCTGAATATAAAAATGGAGAATTTATTAAGAGAAGTGTTCTAGTTACTACTCCAAATACCGTAAATTATGCTAATTATAAATACGTATTTTTATGTCAATTTACCCAAGATATGTATCCTTCTGGTCAGAGTAGAAATTGGTTAAAGACTTTAGACTATGAGAGATATGTTTTTAATAAATATACAAATTTAAAATTTAAAAACAATAAAGAGTTAGAAAGATATTATTTAGATGTTTATTTATATTATTTTTATTCTGCGATAAATGCTTGTTCAGAGAAATTAATTATTTCGTATGCACTTCAAGAAGATGGTAAAGAACTTAAGCATTCTCATTATTTACATGATATTTCTAAAGTATTCGGTATTGAGGAAGAGAATAAATTAGAGATGAAATTCGGAAAGACTCTTGAGGAAAAACTTTTAGAATATAACGTTCTCAAAAATCCAGTAGATAACTCTAAAGATAATAGTGAGAGAGAAGAATCAAATATAGAATATAAAAATCTTTCTAAAAATGAGTATATATTGGAAGATTTGGCAATTTATCAATATTGTCCAAGACGATTTTATTATAAAAATTTAGAATTTAGTAATGGTGCATATAAAGATGAGTATCAACTAATGCTTTATATAAGTTCTTGTTTATACGAGGAGACAATTAAGTTATTAGTAGAAAAGAATAAGTTAGAAGAAAATCAGTCAATTGGTTATTTAAGAAGTAAATATAATGATAAAATAAGAAGCAATATTTCTGCTTATATTAATGAATCGGTTAACTCGATTCATGATGTATTTCCTATTAACGGAAGATCATGGGAAAATATAAAACTGCGTGTAAGACGAAATGTTGAGGAACTGTTTAATAAAATATTGTTTAAAAATGAATATCTTAACGGGATAAACCATCCGGAAAGTATCTTAATTGCATTTAGTTTAAAAAATATTGAAAATAAAGTAAGTATAAATGGAATATCGGTAAAGATTCTTAAAGAATTACAATTAAAGTTCAATAACGGATATACTCAGAGCTATAATTTAAGCAATTTAAAACATTTTCTACTATTTACGGCTAAAGTAGATAGTGATGAATTAATAGAAGAAATGGACGAAATTAGAAGTTGGTATTTTAAGCAACAAACGAAAATAAAAAGTAATACTGTAACAGCAGAAATAGAACAAACAATAAATAATATTATCAGTAAGCAGTTTAATAAAAAAGCTGGAGCTTATTGTATTTATTGTCCATATGAATATATATGTAAAGAGAGAGGAAGTTCGTAATTTGAAACTTACGAAAGAGCAACAAATTGTTGTCGAAAAAGATGAAAAAATCATACTTGTAAAAGCGGGTGCAGGTACTGGTAAAACAGAAGTTTTAGCAAGAAAAATAATCCATTTGTTAGAAAATAATATTAATTTGTCAATTACAGATTTTACAATAATTACTTTTACAAATAAAGCTACTGATAACTTGAAATCAAGAATAAAAGACTATTTATATTCTAAGTGGCAAGGTTCATTAGGGGAAGAAAAGACTCGTTTTAGATATGAATTAGAGAATATTAACTCTGCAAACATTTCAACAATTCATAAATTCTGTAAATATATCTTAAATCAGGCAGGACCTATTTCAGAGCCAAATTATTCGTATTCATCAAATTATACCGTAAAAAATAATGTACTAGATTTAACAATTAAATTATCAATTGAAGAGTTTATACAAGAAAAAAAAGTTCTAAATCAAAGTATTGTCACATTTAATTTTATTCAGGTATATGAATTTGAAAAATATATAAAACAGGCTTTTAATCAAATTAAAAGTAAAGGCTATAATTTGGAAACAGTATTAGAAATTTTCCCTCCTTTTCTTGAGGACCATAGGAATAAAAAAGAAATACGAGAAGAGTTCAATTTGGTATTAAGAAAGGTCAATAAAAAATATTATACTTTAAAAAATAGATCGATTGATACGGAAGAACTGTTAGAATACACTTTTCAATTACTGAAAAATAATAAGTGGATAGTTGAAGAATTACAAGACAATATTAAGTACTTATTTATTGATGAATTTCAGGATACTTCAATGTATCAAACCGAAATTGTAAGGTTAATATGCAATAGTAATGAAAAAAGTCCAAATCTATTTTTGGTTGGAGATGCAAAACAATCCATTTACAAATTTAGAGGAGCCGACCAGTCTTCCTACAATCAGACAGCTAACTGGGTTGGAACAATAGGTTCAGTTTTGCCTTTAAATACAAACTTTAGATCGACTCCTGAGTTAATACAACTTGTAAATGTTATATTTCAAAGTATTAGAGAGAAATTTCCAATAATTTCATTTAAACCTGAAAATTTAAGGGTACCTGAAATTAAATTTAAACCAGAAATAGATATGAAAAGTGCATACGAATGGAAACTAATTGATAAAGAAGCAGATTATTCAGATGAGGTTACAAAATATGTTCAAAAGTTGGTATTAGAAGGAGAAAATCCTGGGAATATTGCAATTTTATTTAGAAAAAATAGAAGTATGCTTTCTTATGCAAAAAAATTAAAAGAATTAAATATTCCATATAGTTTAGTTGGTGCTGGAGATTTTTATGTCCAAAAAGAAGTAATAGATTGTTATAAAGTCTTAAAATATTATACAAGTTTTAAAAATGAAATATTAGAGTTAGAAGTTTTAGAATCAAAATTTTTTAATAATAATAAGGACCTGTTGTTAAGTTTTGTAAGTGAGTTAGATTATCAATCAGCAATACAGGAACTAACTCCAGCTCAATTTTTAGATATGTTATTTTCAATTTCAAAAATTAATACTATTATGAAAAAGCAAGAGTATGCTAATTTATTAAAATTAAAGGAATTAGTACGAAAATTAAATAAACAGGAAAATATTGGAGTATATGCATGTGCAGATTGGTTATCGATCCAAATAAATTCAAATATTGAGGAAACTCAGGCAACCATCTTGGAGAATATGTACAAAAAAAATGAAGTAGAATTAATTACTATTCACAAAGCCAAAGGACTTGAGTTTCCTATCGTTATATTACCAGAATTAGATCAACCATATGGCAAATTTATTAAAAATCCTAGCATTATAGTAGATAATAAGTTAGGTTTGGGATATTACTATCGTGTATATAGTGGTAATTATGTTGAAATAAAAAGTAGTAACTATGATAGTATAATCGATCAATATGAAACAGATCTGTATTCCGAGGAATTAAGGGTATTATATGTAGCATTGACTAGGGCAGAGGAAAAATTAGTCTTTTTTGGAAGGAACTCCTGCCCTAGTCAAGAAAATTGTTTTCAGAATTGGTTAGATTGTGTTAAACCTTTTAACTAATATATCGATAAAAGAATTGGTAGAATTACTATAACCAAAATAAACTTGAGATAATGCTTTTGTACACATCAGCTGTACCAAAGCATTATTTTGTGTAGGATCCATTTTTAGATAATTTAGGTGAGAGTAAAAAATATTTTTTGTAATTGGAAAGTCCTTTAACTCACTTAAAGTAATAATATTGATTATGTCTGAGTTATTTAAAGGACTATATTTTAAAATATTCTTATGAGCTATATTATAAATTGAAATAATTTCAGTATCTTTAATTTTAAAATTTGTAGGTACTACGATAGCAAAATCCGAAAAATACATATTTTTTTCATTTTTCACGTGATTTATTTCATTTACTATATACATTATTTCATCTATTACAGATGGATGATGAAGAATTGAATTAATAACTATATTCTTTTCTGTTGTTTTAAAGGATCCACTTGTTCTTTTGGCCGTATTACTTTTAATAGTGTGATTGTAGGACGGAAAAATGAACTTTATAATAGCATTTTCTAATTCAGTACTTAATGGTTTAATCCGGAAAAAAGTATAGAAGTTGTTTTCGATTTTACTTAATAAATTTCCATTTTCCAGATCATTAAGTGACAATAAAAATTGACTTGGTATAAATTCGTTGATTTTTTTTTCATATATTTCTTCATCAGTCATATTTGTAAAGGAAATAATAAAAGATACAGGGAAAATTAATTTTTTATTTTCATTTGACATTAATATGTTATTAGTGCTTAATAAATCAATTAAATTTCGTGAATAGTTTTTGATTTGTTTAAATGGTGAAAGTGTATTAGTATAGCCATCATCCAACTTTAGAACCCACTGATATGGTGACATTGAAAATATTGTATCAAACTTATAGTCTTTAACCTCAAATATCAAAACACCGTATTTTTTTGAAAAAATTATTATATCAGGTTCAAAATAATTAATGACAGGCTCATAAAAAACATGCCAATCATCATCAAGTATCTCAACTAGTTTTTGAAAAACTTTTTTTTCACCGTTTGTCCTAAATGCTGGGAACTCTGGATAGTATTTGGCCATTTTTTTCTTCCTTTAAAATTTAATTTACAAATCAATAAATATTTTGAACTCATCTTGCTCTATTAAAGATGAAATAGAAAAACGAATCGTAGTCCTAACCTCATTTAGACTTAAACCAATTGCTTGGAGTACGTGACTCGGTTTACTAGAGCTACAAGCAGATCCAGTTGAGACTGCAATGAATGGTGCTAATCTTTTTACTAAAATTTCATTATTAATACCAACAAATTGTACATTAAGTATTCCTGGTATTTTTTGTTCAGAATCATTGTTAAAAATAATTGAACTACCAAATTTGTTAATTAATATATCCTTAAGTGCATTTTCAAGTAAATTTAGTTTTTCGATATTACTTTGTAAATTTTTTAATGTAATCTCTGCTGCTTTACCCATTCCAACAATATTATGGACAGCCAATGTACCACTTCGGTAATTTTTCTCTTGTCCACCACCATGCAGTAAAGGAGTAATTGGAATAGGGAGCCCTAATGAATCTTTTCGAAGAACTGCTACACCAATACCTTTCGGACCATGAAACTTATGAGCAGAACAGGATAAAAAATTTATTCCTTCTAATTCATTTAATGATACTTTGATTTTACCAACAACCTGAGTAGCATCTGTATGTAAAAATACATTGTATTTTTGACAAAGCTTTTGAATTTCATCCATTGGGTTTAAAGAACCTATTTCATTGTTACCCCATATTAAAGATACTAGAAGGGTAGGAACAGTTTGAAGAAGCTCTTCAAGTTCATGAATATTAATTCTTCCATATTGATCAACATTTAGATAACTAATATTATATCCTTTTGTATTTAAGTATTCACATACTTCTAATACAGAAGGATGCTCAGTTCTAGATGTGATAATATGTTTATTCTCAATATTACCATGGTATTCTGCAATACCTTTTAAAATCATATTATTACTCTCAGTAGAACCACTTGTAAATATAATTTCATCCGTGTCACAACCAAGTAGATTAGCAACATGTTTGCGAGAATTCTCTACAGCATTTTTGGCATTTTCAGCTAATGTATAATACTTACTCGAGGGATTACCGAATTCCTCGAGTAAGTAAGGTAACATTGCATCTTTTACCTCTGGATAAATTGGGGTAGTTGCACTGTTATCTAAATATAGCATTCTAATCACTCCGCATTAAATTTTAACATGTTTTCATAAAATTTTTCAGCATTTCCAGCGTATTTATATTCATTTTGAATCATCGAAATACCACGCTCAAGATGTGCATTAAAAAGGGTAGGGAAGTACTCTTCATCTGTTAGTAATCTCCCAGCATGCTGAGAAATTAATGTCTTATAAATTTGATCATATTCTCCAGTAAAAGTCTGCCTGTTAATTTCTAACCCATTATTCGATCTGTAATTAGGAATCTCAGGTAATGAATTATTTGTTAATGAAGCTCCAACTGCTAAACGTGCTAATATATTTGGTGTTAGCTGAGAAGAGGATTGAAGTTCTTTCAGAATTTCTGATGTATTATTAGATAGTTTTAATCGATGGATCATTTTCAATCCTCCTTAATTAAATTTAAAGTATCCTGAAGTTACTTTTATGTTTTGTTCTTCAGTATTAAATTGTAATAAATACTGTTTTGATATGTGCTCGTCCAAAAGTTTGAACTGGGTTGAGTTTACTTCCGAATTTGTAGATAAGATTAATACCTGCTCTCCACATTTAGGAATAAAGTCAGTTAATACTCTTTGTTTATGTGTATTATCTAATCGGCCAAGTAGAGTATCAAATATAAATGGTACTCGTCTACCAGAACATTTAAACATCGCCCAGATAATAGAAAGTAATAATATTTCTTTTTCACCAGCAGAAAGAGTGATCTTTTCTATTTCTTCATTTGTAGCATTATATAATTTAACGTCAAATGTAGTTGAATTAATTCTTATAGAAGAAATATATTGATTTTTTCGCATTAATTTATTTAACATTTCTGTTGCAGCTATTTGTACTTGTTGCAACTTTTTCTGATGTTGCACTTCTTGGAATCGTTGACTTAGCTTAATAATATTATTAGCCATTTCAAACGTGTTTTCGGTACGTGTTTCCTGTTTTAAATATGTTTCTTTAGCAAGTATTAATTTCTCAGATTCAGCTAGCTCGTTATTAAGATTTAATCGCATTTCTTCTAAAGTTTGAAGAGCAAATTCAATTTTGCTGATTTCTTTTGTAATTCGTTCCATTTCTTCGAGCATTTTGCTAAAATCATTTGCTTTATCATTTGTTGCAATTTTTTTACGGATCTCTTGTGCATCAGTCAAAAGTTTACGATTTTTATTAATAACCTCTAAATAATTTAAATGGTTTTCATTGTTTATTAAATTTGAAATCTGCTCAACTTGACCTCTTTGAGAAGGGGATAAGTTATGAATGGTATTAACCTGATGATTAGGTCTAAACTTATCAAGTATTAAAGATTGTAATTTACTTGGTAGGATTGATTTATTATCTAATTGTTCAACAATATCTTGGATGTCAGAAACTGATAAAAATTTACTTGCTTGTTTAAACAAAATTAGTTGGTCTTCTGCGTCAATTTGACTTAGTGACTCGTTTAGTAGTTTTTTGTTCATATAAAAAGGTAAAAAAACAGAAATAAATCCTTTTACTTTTTCATTTAACTTTTTACGTTCAGATTCGATTTCAGACTCTTGTCTAAGTAGTTCGTTTCTTTGCTCATCTTTAAGACCGCCATGGATTTCAAAGCTTTTTTTGTTTGAAGAAAACAATTCATTTAATTGTGTTTTCTTTTCATTATATTGGTTTATTTCATGCTCAATATTTTGTATTTTTTCAACGATTGTTGCTTTATTTTTTTGCTTTTCAAATAATTCTTGTTCAGTTTGATTGAATTTTTTTTCATCGATCTCTTTTTGTAAATAATTTGAAAGATCCGATTGAAGATTATTAAATAAATCTAAATTAAAAACAATTGTTGAAAGTTCCTTTAAATATTGGGATAACTCATTATTATTAATAATTTTCGATATTTCTTCTCCATCAAATAAACATAAATCGAATAATTTAGGAGGAAATAGCTCTTTAAGTTTTGAAAAGTAATTATCGGTTTCTGCTTCATTTAAAAATTGTTCGTTTTTAGAAACCATAAAATATTCTTTTGGTTTTTCATTAAAAAGTTTCCAACCTCTGATGACCTTGTATTCGTTTTTTTGATAATTTTCTATTTCAGTAAAAATAATCTGAATACTAGCAGAGCTACTATTAATTGTTCTTATTGTTGAATTGATACTTGCATAAACTCGTTTATCATATTCTGAACTATTTTTGAAACCAAAACCGAACGCTCCAAATAGTCCTAATTTAATTGAATTTAAAAATGTGGTTTTCCCTGCACCATTTTCTCCACCAATTAATACTACATTTTGACCCGGAGAAGTTTCTAAATCAAAAGAATTGGTTCCACGATAAGCTCCGATATTTTCTAATATAAGTTTTTTGAATTTCATGATTTTAGAACCTTTCTAGTTAAATGTGTAAATAATCTTGTTTAAGTACTTTTTCAAGATCTTGCATTAGACCACGACGAACTTTAAAACCAGCAAAATCTTTTTCCAGAGAAATTAGTTTTTTTAACATTTTTAAATCAACATTAAATTCTCTACAAAGTGTTTCTAAATCAAAAACTTGTTCTTGGTCAAAAAGAGGGCGGTCATCTTGTTCCCAATCAAGATCTTTACCCATAACTTCTCTATAAATTGTTGGGAGTGAATCTTCCCAATCACCATTCTCAAGCCAATATCTTCTGATCATTCTAAGTTCTTCTTCTCTAATCAGTTCGAAATTTTCTTCATAAGGATGTTTTAGATCGCGTTGTGTTTCTAATAGAAGTGTTAAGATTTCTTTACGAGCTTCCATTGTATATGGTCCTACTCCAAGTCTTCCAAATTTACCATTTTCTAGTTTAATTAATATCATTGGATCAAAAGGTGCACTTAAATCAATATTATTTTCTTTTATATAACGTTTTAATTCCTTTTTCTCCAACTGTGTATATTCATCTAATGGGATGATTTCTTTACCTTTTCTAGATTTTTTAGGTATTATTACATAATCAAAACCATCGATGATTTCGATTTTAACTTCTTTTAAATACATCTGACCATTCATTCTATATTTCATACGTCTTGTGCGATCATCACGAATATCTGCAATGAAATTTCTAAATACTAATAATGGTTTCATCCAATCACTACCGCTATTAATAAATCCATTTAGTGCTTTATCTTCGGTTACTACTGTACATACCCAGCAACCGAATCGACTATTACCACAAGAGCCAGCACTTTCTTTAATATTTTTATCGATTACCAGTGGGCATTCTCCGCTACTTGAATCTTGATAAAGTTTGTGAAGTTCAAAATTGTCGTCGCCCCATGGTGATGTGTGATTTAATAAATAATCCCAGACATCATCAAGACTAAAGCTTTTAATTGGTGCGAAAACATATGCATTAGAAAGTGTCGAGTGTCTCATTAAGTCTTTACCTTCAATAGTATGAGACTTTAGGACATTATCTCTTGTAGCACTTTCGTTTTCTCTAACACCAAGAACCATAATAACTTCACCAAATGAATCAACTTTATCCATAATAAAGCGATCAGCAGGCTCAATTTTTAATCGATCAGTACACCAACGGAATTTTTGATTTGGGGATGGATAACCTTTTCCTATTAAAAGAGACCAAAATGTGTTTTCAAAAATAGGTTTAACCTTATGTGTTTCAATAGGGAGATCTCGTGTAAGAGCCTCTTTTTGAATTCTGTTTAATGTAGTATTAATAGATTGAATAATTAAAGGTGTTTCTACCAGAGTATCAGAAGAGATCATATACACTTTTTTATGGAGTTTCTCTTTAGGTAGTTCTGAAAGAGATTCAAATACCAATTGAGCTACCACCGTTGAATCTTTTCCACCGCTATAACCAACAACCCATGGTCTAGAATCAGCAAGATATACTTTTTTAATATGTTCTTTTGTATCAGTAATAAATGTATTGTTTTTTAAATTTTCAAATAAGTTTAACGTCATTATAATCACCTAACCCGTATTTTTCTTCTATTTTTTGTTCTACTTCAGTTAATGGTAAATTAAGCAATTGTTTAATTTTATTAGCTGTTAATAAAATCGTATCGCGAGTTTTTTGAATTCTACCATTTGGACTAATTGCACGATGCAACCAATCTTTTTCGTTAGTTCTACTCCAATCGATTGAATTAAGTTGATGAATATAAACTTTCCAATCATTTGAGTAGTTATTTATTAAGAAATGACCAACTAAACCTATTGCTTCAAGGCATACACCATGACCATTTATATAATTCATTCTTAAATCTCTAGCACTCATTTTCTTTTCAAAAACTAAGTTCCATTCTTGGAGTGTTTGAGTCAATTCGTTCCAAAAATCAATTAAAAATCGCTCTTCTTCATTTAAAATGTTTTCACCTTTAGTTCTATTAACTAATCTAAGGTTTGTATTAAAGATATGGTTTAGAGCTAAGATTTTTGGAGAATTCTTTGACAATGTTACGCGTTCTTTATCTGTAAATCGTGATAATAATATGTTTTTTGCAACAATTTCTTTAGTAAGAATTGATAATTTATCACGATGATCATATAGGATCCCAATCGAGGTAGTGGTATTAACCGCATGACGATTTAAATCTGAGAAAATCTGTTGTGACTTTTTTAATCCTGTGTCTTGAAAAATTACAATAGAAATGGTTTCATTTCCTAGATCTGGGTCAATTTTTAAAGCCTCTTCTATTGCAGCTCTACGATGTTGACCGTCATTAATTAAAAATCTAGCATCTAGTGAAACATGAAGTTGGCCAATATCTTTAAAACCACCATCAGCATTGAGTGAATTAAATTGCATTTCTCCGTCTACAGAAGCAGTCAAAGAGGAGAACACATAATCTTTGCTATTTTCGATAATATAGTTTGTTATTTCAGGTATACGATTCTTGTTTAAAATCCTTTGTGATCTATGCTCTGCTGGGATTTCTTCTTCATCAAAAAGGAAAATTTTTGGTATGAGTTTTAAAGGGCACATTACAACATAATACTCCTTTAAAGCTTGTTTTCCACGAACAGCTGGAAATACGTAACTGAAACCAATGTCCATTAACTACACCTCATTTTACGTACGTAATATTTAATTATGATTATATACTAAAATGTATACCATAGCTATTAATTAAGATAAGTAGTTTAGTATATTAGATGTAAAATATTTAATTAAATGCAGATATTTATTGGAAAACTGTTGAAAAAGCCTAGGTTCAAATGTAAAGTGAGGTTTTAAAAATTACTCCAAATTAGCTAGGATATTTGTTGTAGCATTCTTTAGTAGCAGGACATTGGAAGGAGAAAAGATGGTAATAAATGCATGGAAATGTAAAGAACAAGGCACTATTAATTGACTGATTTAGATAACAGGTATTTGTAAGCGATTGAGCTCAAGAGTAGCCCATTTTAAGACTGGCCATAAAAACAAATTGGAATAAATATTTAACTAAAGTAAACAACTCTATTAAGATTATAAAATTAAGCTATGGAAGGTAGTTGAGGTAGAGTACTCTTTTTATTTAGAAATAAAAATGCAACTGGTAAAATATACATGTTCATCGTATATTAAAGTATATGAATCTTTATTCTTTGTTTAATTTGAGACCAGTGTTATTAAATTTCTGAATAAAACTACCTTAGAATGAATTTAATAGGAGTGAATATAACAATTTGATATAAAAAGTTCTATGTAAAGTAAAAAATTAAGTAATTATTAAATAAATAATTTTAATTGAAATATAGAAAAGAGTGCTAGAAATGATCACGTTGTTTATAGATGAGTCAGGACATTTTGAAAATGAAAAAGATATTGAAAATGTAGTAGTAGGCGGAATATTAATTAAACATGAAAGAATTGAAGAATTAAATAATCTATCAAAAATTGTTGAATTGGAATTTAAAAAAATATACAATTCAGAGTACCATAAGTTTATACACGGTAAAACTCGCGATATTAAAAAGCAAAAAGAAATAATATCTAAAATTTTAAATGGAGGAGGAAAGTTTAATTCGATAACTCCCACCTTTATGGCAAAAGGTAAGGTAAATGCTTTAATAAATTCAAATATTACTGATGATAACACTGCAGGTATGTTGTATTTTAATATGATAAATTCCTTAGTATCTACTATTTTGTTATATTATCCAAATATCACAAATAAAGAAAAAGAAATTAATATTTTTATTGCAAGTAGAATCACTAAATTGAATACAATTTCTGGCGATAAAATACATGATTTAGAATCGATCGGTATGGATAAGACAACTAAGCAAAATGGTGATACGATATATTTTCTAAATAATCAGACAAGTATTCTGATTAATTTACATAATGAATTAAGTAATAATAACCTTATTCAGCAACCAATTGATGTGAAGTTAAAAAAAGTGATTGTTAATTATGAAAATAGAGAAGAAGAACTTATGAATATGTTTTATTTAGCAGATATAGTTTGTAACGAAGTTTATAATAAAAGAAAACTTGATGAATCTACTAATTTGTGTAATGCAATTAGTTTTTATTATGATGATATCAATTCAAAATATAAGAAAATATATAAATATTATGTAGAGAAAAAACTTTTTAAATTTTTGGAAAATACATATGATTTCGATATTTTATTTCGAAAAAATAATTTTAAACATAATTATGATAATTATATTAGGTTTTTAAAAGAAAATATTAGTGAAATAATATCTAAAGATTCAATTAGAGATACTTTATATCTAATTAAAGAATTTACTTCTAAAGGTAAGTATGATAGAAAGAAAGTTCTTTATTTGCTTTTGTTTTTAAAAGACCATTTGAAAAAACTAAATAATTTAAATAAAATAATTTACTATGAATTGTTACTTAGAGTATATAATGATATGGGCTTAGTAAAGGAAGCTTCTAAAACATATAATGATTTATTAAATTTAGCAATTGAGTCATCTTCTTTTGAAATGATTGATCGAAAAAGGAACTTTTTAAATCTTTATACATCAACACTAGCTAATATTTTCGATTTTAAAAAAGCACTTAGTATAAACGAATCTTTAATTCGATCACAGTTAATACTTCAGGAAGAATTATTAAATATTGAAGCTGGTTTATTTGATAAAGTTACTGATATTGATACTGCTAAAGGGATGCAATTAGGAAAATATTATAGTGCAAAGGCTCAATCATTATCATTCTTAAATGATCCTTCAGCAATAAAATACTATATGATGGCATTAAATTTATTAAAAGATCACCCTAGGAATAGAAACCAAACAACATCATATTTAGTACACTTTTTATGTGATCATTCGAATATTCAGATTGACCGGAAAATAACTGATTATTTAGATGACTATTTTAAAGGTAAAAGTTTTAATGAGAGATTAGAATTTTTGATACAAGAAGACAAGTATATGTCTAGAACGTATGAGTTATTTGCTCTACTTAAAATATACTTACATAGGTCCCAGGATCAAATTGACTATTCGATATTAAATAGACTTGTTGAAAGGGTGCTAATAATTCCGGTATATAAACTGCAACATCCTTGGCAATTAATTCTTTTCACCCTTGCAAAATTATATTCCATGAAAAATAAAGGGATAGCAGAAAAATTATTGGAAATTGCACTAGAATATAGTTTATCAAATCCTGAACAAACCACTATTTATCTAATTGGTTTAATGATTAAAATAAATGTATATCCCAATGAAAATTCAGTTAATGATTTTATTAAATATATTGAACATAAATGTATAGAAGAATTGAATCAATATTTTGATGTCGAGAAAGTTAAGAGCGCTGAGAATATTGAAGATAAAGTAGAACTAGTACTCTCAAAGTTTAGATTTACTTATCACTAATATTGTAGTCATATATGATTTTAGTATATTAGCAAGTTTATTATTCTGAAATTTCAAAAAGTGTAAATCATTTTTTACATTGCATATATTCTAAATATTATTAAAATTAATGATTTTATTATTTCAACACATAGAATTATTTTAAAGTAGGAAATTAGAATTGCTTTGATTGGTTTTATTTGTGGTCTCAAATTAAAGCGGAGTAATTCATAAATAATAGTTTAATAATGTACTATCGATAATTAAAATGAACATTACTTTATAAATGAAGAGTGTATATTATAGGAGTAGAAAAATGAAACCAATTGATATTAAAGAAATTGAACTGTTTAAAGAAGAAATAAATCATTGGAAAAATAAGAAACAAATATTAATGTTTCTGAAAGAAGGATATGAGATTAAAGGCCAATATTTTCACAAGTTTTTTTTACATAGTGCTTGTTCAATGGGGATTGATATTGCTGTTTTAACGGAGCTGTTGCAGTTTATTAAATCAATTAAAAAAGCAGAGTTTAGATTAATTGAAAAAGATATTGAATACATTATACATTTAAAAGAACGAATACAGGTATACGAAAATGAAATAAAACAAATTTTTCAGATATCAAGTCAAAAAATACATATAGAAGATATTTTTAATTACTTAGAGTATATAAAAATGAATATGAATGAAAACAATTTGAGTTTAGATAATAATAAATTCCCTATGGATATATTAGATTCACAGTTCAGTCATATTTTAAGTAGTTTTTCGACTCTTATAGAGGTAATCACGAAACTAAATGTCCCTTCTAGAGATAAAGAACCGAGTTTAATAAATAATAATTGTAGGTATATTTATGAGTCAGTTGCTTTTAAACACTCACTTAAACAAATGTTTTTATCACTATCAGTTGAACATACCAAACCAATTATAGAGGATAATTATGAAACAAATGGAATTAATTATGGAAAAGTGTATTATTCTGAAGATAACTTGCCATATTGGTCTGTCTTTGAAAAATATAGAGATCTTAATTTCCAAAGTCAGTCAGACAATATAATAAGTATAAGTGAGTCGGAAGACATTATGTTAAAAACTAAAGCAATGAAAGAACCATTAACCAATGGAGTGTTAAGGTTTGATTTTGCAAAAGCTGCTGAAAATTATGCTTACAAGGAAGTTTACACTGCATATAAGTTACTTATACCAATATATGGAATGAAAAACACAGAATTTACACTGGTAAAGGATAATAAAAAATTTCAAATCGAACAAATGATAGAGGTATATAGCTGCATTTATAAATTATCTTTGGAAATGAGAGACCAAAACTACCAGAATGGATTTATAAAAGTATTGGGTGAAAAAAAATTAATGAGGATATTGGATTTAGATAAATCAAAAGTTGATTTAATTCGTCTTTTTTCATTTGATCTTGATTTAATGAAGGGGCATCCATATTTAGTTAGTTTTAAGCCATTAATAAAAAAAGGGAATATTTACTATATATTACCAAATTGGATTTCAAATATTTCTATCGAGAAGGCATTTGATAAAATTTTATCGGATGATAGTTTGGTTAAGATTAATTTAATCAACCAGAGAAGTAAAGGAGAATTATTTGAGGATTCCATAGAGTCTTTATTTAATGTGTTAAATATTCCATTTGTTAATTTAAAACAAAATGCAAGGAAAGGAATTCATGAAACTGACGGAATGTTTATGATAGGAGACTATGTATTTCTATTTGAGGCAAAAGCCACAATTAAGCCAGAAAATTTTGTAGAAGCTTACAATAATTTACAAGGTCACTTATTTAAAGCGTACAATCAACTTATTGAAAGAATAAGATCATTAGAAAGTGAAGTTATAAGAGAAATTATTAAGAAAAAATCAGGGATAGATCTAACTGGGAAAAAAATTGTTCCATTTATATTACTGAGTCATCATTATTTTAATGGTTACCAGGAACTTTCTTTAAAGTTAAACGAAGAAAATAGCCATATTCCAATTATAGATTTTCTAACTTTGAAAAATATACTTGAGTCAAAAAGCTTACCTATTTGGTTTTACGATGAGAAAAAGAAATCATACTTAAGGGAAGAGGAAGATATTAATACTTCAACATTAGGTGAAAAGTTAAATAAATATCTCTTAAATCAATTTAAGGGGCTTATAGTTGGAGAACAACCAGAATTCCAATTAACACAAGATAATGTTATGTTTAGGATTGTTAAATCTCCACGCATCCATGATAAAAAGTTGAATAAGACAAAAAATAATAAGCAGATAAACTGTTTCTTCTGAATAAGATTTTGTTATGAAAAATGCTACTTTATAATCATTGAAAACAAATGAAAGTAGTGAAGAATAGATGTTATGATTAAAATTTATAGAAGTTTTAGGATAATTTATCAAATAATATATCTCTTTTAAAAATACTTTTTTATAAGATAAGAATGAACCTACTCAAGTTTTTGAGTAGGTTTTTAAATAGAACAGTACTATTTGTAATCGCTGCAGTCTTTAAATTTTTAAAGAGTGTATTTTTTTATTTCCGAAACTTTCAATTTTTATCTCATTACAAATAATTTAATTAGAACTTTATATGTTAATGCTTTTACGAATTAGTAAATTTTACTTACTATGCAAGTTATTTTTACCACCAATAAAATTGCTTCAGGAGGAACAATTTTATTATTAATCTAAAAAGGAGTGGAACCCTTGATGAAAAACTGCTTTTTCCTTCAACTAGAACTAAACTGTTAAAACCATATGATCGTCCTTGCTATAAATGAAGAAACAAAAGGAGCTACTAGTTTAATTGGTTATATGGAATTAGAAGACGCTAATCGTCCAGGTACTCCTAATGATTTTAAAGATTTACACCCGGTTTTCTTAAAAAACTGGGATGATTTTCGGAATTTGATTTTTATAAGAATTTATACTTTTGAGGGTATAACCGAGGACAAACAAGATGGATTATTAGAACTTGCAGAAACGTTTATTGAGTTTAAACCAAGTATAAATCCTAAAGTAGAATTTTTTGTTTCAAAAAAGGTTTTAAAGCTATATGAGGATTGATGGGAAAAAGATATGAATAAGATTCCTGTTTATCAATGGTTGATCGATGCTAATAGTGAAAATCCAATAAGTTTAGCAAACTTAAATATGGATTCATTAAATCATCTATCACAAGACAAGTAAAAAAACGAATGACGTTTAAATGAATAGTGGACACTGAAAAAGTCCATAAAATATAAATAGCGAAGGCTTTCTCGAGATTACCCGAGGAAGCCTTCGCTATTTTCTTGATTATTTAAGTGAGTGTGATTGGGCTGTATGTGATTTTATATTAAAGCAATCATACTTAGAATAGAAACATAGCCTGCTCATCCCCCCCCCACCGAGTAGGCTTCTTCAAGTTAGTAAATTTTACCTAAATAAATCTAATGAATATTCACTATAATCTCAACAAACTTCTATGATAAAATGTTAATTAGATTAAAATATATTTAATATACATCTTTCAAATTTACTAAATATCTCAGCAAGTGGAACTCTGTAATGTCTAAAATTTTCTATTAAACTACTAGATTTTTTACTAAATTTTTATTTAACTATTGATAGTCTATTATAATTAAATTATTATTAAAATTAAGTTTCAATTGTTACGAAATAATAGATTGGGGTGTTTAAAAATGAAAAAACTTGCTATTGGTATTCTTGCTTTTGGTCTTATTCAAAGTTATTCATTTATTTCAACGGATGATGCTAATGCAGCTGCTAAAACATATAAAAACTGTACAGAAATGCACAAAGATTATAAGGGTGGAGTTGCCCGAAGTTCATCTGTTAAAAATAAAGGCGGTAAAACGAAATTTAAACCTGTTGTATCAAAAGCTTTATATGACGCTAATAAAAAAAGCGATCGAGATAAAGATTTAATTGCATGTGAAAGATAAGTTACGAAATAAAAAAGATAGCTCCGAGAACGGAAACTATCTTTTTTTATGGTTAAGAAAAATCACTTTATTAAAGTTAGGAGATTTTTTAATTGAAAAAGAAAATATTAAGTATCGTATTAACTAGTGCTTTATTAGCAGGGATTGCTTACCAATTTAAGCCTACTGATACGAAAGCTGCTTCTAAAAATTTAAATGTACATTTTATTGATGTTGGTCAAGGTGATGCAATTTATATAAAAACGCCAAATGGGGATGATATTGTTATTGATGGCGGAAATAAGGCTAAAGGTGATATTGTCGTAGATTACTTAAAGAAACAAAAGGTTAAAGATATTGAAGTTATGATTTCTACACATCCTGATGCAGATCATGTAGGTGGGTTAGATGAAGTACTGGAAGCTTTTAAAGTAAAAAGTGTTTATGCGCCAAATGTATCGAATAATACGCAAGCATTTAAACAATTTTTGACTGCAGTTAAAAATGAAAAATTAAAAATTAAACCAGTTACTGCTGGAGTTAAATTAAATTTAAAAGGCGTTTCTGCAGAATTTGTTGGACCTGTAAAATCGTATTCGAAATCTGATCTTAATGATTGGAGTGCAGTGTTAAAACTTGTATATAATAAAAATAGTTTCTTATTTACTGGAGATGCTGAGTCTAAATCTGAACAAGATATGATTAAGTCTAAAAAGGACTTGAAGGCAGATGTGTTAAAAGTAGGTCATCACGGTGCGAAAACATCAAGTAGTCAAGCATTTTTAGATAAAGTGAAACCTAAAATTGCAGTCATTGGTGTCGGTGCAAATAATCGATATGGCCATCCAACAAATGATACACTTAATCGCTTAAAGAAATATAAAACAAAAGTTTACCGTACAGATAAAAATGGCAGCGTAGTTGTAACGAGCGATGGTAAAAAAATTACGGTTAAAACGGAGAAAAAATAAGATGAAAATTACTGGAATAGTTGACCGATTTGAGGGAGAACTTGTAGTAGTTGAATTAGAAGATGGTTCAACTACTGATTATCCGAAAAAGATGTTTCCAAAATCAGTTTCTCCTGGCGATGCAGTTTATATGACAAATGGAAAATTCGAAATCGACAAGGACAAAACGAAGGTGTTAAAGAAAGAAATTGACGACTTAATGGATGAACTATTCGAAAAATAATATTGGTATTTTGTTGATGGGGGTCTACTTAGAAGATCCTTTTTTTATTTAGCATACAACTAGATAAAATATATCACAGTCATTTATTAGAAATTATAGGAAGATGTTACAATATAAGGAACGTTTAGTATGATTAACAAAAAATCCGGTTCAACCATTGAACCGGATTTCTCAAGTCTGCTTAATTTCTAATCTACGCGCAATCAACGACAAAACATAATTAACAATAAAATACATCAACGCAACAATCACCATAACGGGAATTACATAAGATTCCTTTTGTGCATAGATAATTTGTCCATTATGCAATAAATCCGGCAATGCAATAACGACAGCTAATGATGTGTCTTTTAGTAAAGAAATAAATTGACTCACAATCGGAGGAACCATTCTTCTTAATGCTTGTGGCAAGACAATATAGCGTAATGTCTGTGTGTAATTCAATCCAGATGCACGTGCTGCTTCAATTTGTCCTTTTTCAATAGAGTTTAATCCACTTCGAATAATTTCTGAAATCATAGCTGATTCAAATACTGTCAATGCTGCGATGGCTGCAGTTGTAATTTTCATTTCGATTCCGATTTCCGGTAAGGCAAAATACGTAAAGAAAATAATTAGTAATAATGGTAAGTTCCGAATCGTCTCGACAATCGCGGTTAGTAATTGAGTAATGACCGGAATTTTCGTATATCTGAGGGTACCAATCAATCCGCCAATGATAAAGCTGAGTACAATTGAAATAGCAGCGACTTTAAGAGTGACCCAGAATCCTTCAAGTAAAAATTTAATATGATCTAGTGTTAATACATCAGCGTACGGTTGTAGAAAATCCATCAATCCACCTCCTTAATTACTTCTAGCCAAGCGTTTTTCTAAATAGTTAACACCGATGCTTAAAGGAATCGTTAAAACTAAATAAAATAATCCTACGAAAATATAAGTATCAAACGTTACGTAAGTCATTGCAGAGATTAGATCTCCTTGATACATTAAATCTTGACCAGCTACGACGGCTAATAATGATGAGTTTTTTACTAAATTTAGAAATTGGTTGCCAAGGGGAGGGATGACGATTTTGATTGCTTGAGGAAGAATGATTAATCTCATTGCCTGTCCGTAAGTTAATCCGGTTGAGCGAGCAGCTTCCATTTGGCCTTTTGGCACGGAGAGAATACCAGCACGGATTGCTTCGGCAATGAACGCTGCTGTATAGATGGTCAAACCGATTGTTCCTGCAACCATTCCACTATAGCTTCCAGCTAAGTAAGTAAAAAAAATGACTACTAGAACAGGGATATTTCGGATAAATTCAACATAGATCGAACCTAACCAGTTAAGCGGTTTGATTGGAGCAATTCGCATAACAGCAACAAGTGTACCTAAAATAAAGCTACATAATAAAGCAATTAAACTAGTTAAAATGGTTACTCTTAATCCATCTAAAAAATACTCCATATGATCTGTTAATATCGAGAAATCTAACAAAGGATTTCCTCCTAATTATTAGGAAAAGCAGGCCCGTATAAGCACGGACTCTGCAGTTCCCAATGATAATATCATTTAATTTTTAATCCATTTATTCTTAATCTCATCGTATTTACCTGAAGCTTTTAAGCTTGCTAATGCTTTATTCAACTTTTCAACAAGCGCTTTATTTCCTTTCTTAACTGCGATACCATAAGGTTCTTGTGTAAAAGTTCCTCCTACTAATTCAAATGAAGGATCTTCTTCTTTCATACCGTAAAGGATTGCATCATCCGTAGTTAGGGCATCACCTTTACCTGCTTTTAAAGCTGTAAAAGCTTCAGCATAGTTTTCAAATTCAAGTACTGTCGTAGCAGGAGCTTTTTCGCGTATATTTACAGCAGAAGTTGAGCCTTTTACTGCAAGTACTTTTGTACCTTTCTTCAAGTCAGTAAGTCCATGAATTTTACTTCCTTTTTTTACTAACAAAGATTGTCCGGCATTAAAGTAAACATCAGTAAAATCTACTTCTTTTTTACGTTCTTCATTGATTGTCATTGTAGCGACGACCGCATCAACTTTTCCATTATTTAAGAGACCAACCCTCGTCTTTGACGTAACCTCTATGTACTCAGGCTTCACATCTTTGCCAAACATTTCTTGCGCAAGTGCTTTGGAAAGATCAATATCAAATCCTTCTACTTTACCTGTTGAAGGGTTTTTCAATCCAAATAAACGAGTGTCATACTTTACACCAAAAACAATTTTCTTATCATCCTTAATTCGAGCTAGAGCATCTTTGCTTTTCGAATCATCCTTACTACCACAACCTGCAAGAACTAAGGCGGCCGTAGTTGAAACTAGAGCCATTTTCATGAATTTTTTTAGAAACATTAAAATTACCTCCTATTAATGATTTAATATACGGCTGAGAAATAAGCGAGCCCGTTCTTCACGCGGGTTCTCATAAAACTCGGCCGGAGTTGCTTCTTCTAAAATTCTTCCTTCATCCATAAAGACGATGCGATCGGCTACTTCTCGGGCAAAGCCCATTTCATGAGTTACAACAACCATCGTCATACCTTCTTTAGCAAGGTTTTTCATTACATCTAGCACTTCGCCAATCATTTCAGGGTCGAGTGCGGAGGTTGGTTCATCGAAAAGCATAATATCCGGTTTCATCGCAAGCCCGCGCGCAATTGCGACACGTTGTTGCTGGCCACCGGAAAGCTGGGAAGGATAGGCTTTTGCCTTTTCTAAAATACCTACTTTTTCTAGAAAGTGATTAGCAGTTTGGTCGGCTTCTTCTCTAGATTGACCAAGAGCTTTCATAGGGGCTAGAGTGATATTTTCAAGCACTGTTTTGTGCGGATATAAATAAAAATGCTGAAAAACCATGCCAATATTGCGTCTTAATTTGTTAATATCTGTTTTTTTATCCCCGACAGAAACACCACTTACAGTAAGAGTGCCGTCATTGATTGCTTCTAGATGATTAATACAGCGGAGCAAAGTACTTTTCCCAGAACCAGACGGCCCAATCACAACAACAACTTCACCTTTATTAATTGTGAGATTAATATCTTTTAAGACTTGAAAATCGCCATAAAACTTATTTACATGATCAAATACAATCATTCCTAACCTCCTATTTAATTTGATTTACCAATGGAGAATTTTGGGAATCAATATTTAATGTGTATGCTTGTTCGCATTGTCATATCACGCTAAATTACTTTTTAGTCTTTTAGGACGAGTACTTGTGTACTAGGTAAAAATGAAGCAAAACTAAATCAAAACAAAAAAAGGAAGCACTATAGAAGTGTTTCCGGCCATTGTTTACTAAAATTTATGATGAAAAACTAAATCGATACCATTGACCTATTAGTAAACATATACTGGGATTTTATGACTATAATCATTCCTAATTAATTATGTTAATATTAAAATTAGATTAATAATGATAGCGAATACATCTTTTGAATTTTACTAAACAAACGGAGGATTCCATGGAAAACCGTGAACGATTTTATAAACTAATGAAACTACTAGAAAGTAAAACGGATATTGACCACGAGTTTACCTTTGATGAAATAAAAAAGAGATTAGCAGCAGGAGAAGAGGATTTTTCGTATAGTAAAAATACATTTTTAAAAGATATTTCCGTGCTAGAAAATGTAGGATTTGATGTAATTGAAAATCCTAGCGATGGTAAGGCAACTACATATAGCCACCAAGAGCGTCTTTTTGAATTGCACGAACTACGTTTATTAGTAGATGCAGTGACTGCTTCAAGATTTTTAAATAAACAAGAAACACAAAAAATTATCGATAAATTAAAAAAGCTAACGAGTGATAACGAAGCTAAAAAGCTCCACAACGGCATTATCGCAGATACGGCAATTAAAAGTGAAAGCAATCGAATTCACTTCTCAATCGATCAAATTCACCAAGCCATTTCTGAGAAAAAACTAATTTCATTTCAATACGGCCGATACAATATTAAGAAAAAATTTGAACTAAGTCACAATGGAAAAGAATATTCAGTTAAACCACTCGCAGTAATCTGGTCAAATGACTACTATTACTTAATTACGAGAAGTTTACCTGAGGATCAACTAAGACATTTCCGTGTAGATCGAATGCGCGAAGTTAAGAAAACGGAAGAAAAGTTCCAAGATGAACGTTTTGACGTCGACGAATATTTGCGCACCGTTTTTAATATGTTTGCTGGTGAGCCAAACTACGTAAAGATCAAGTTCAAAAAAGGATTACTAAATGTAGTTTTTGACCGTTTTGGCCTAAAAGCTGATATTCAGCAAGTAGATGAGGAGCACTTCATCTTAACAACAAAAGCTGCGATCAGTGATGGATTAATCACATGGATTTTAACTTGGGGTAAGGATGCACAAGTAATAAGCCCGCCGTCTGTGATTGAGAGAGTTCAGGAGCAAATTTTGGAGATGAGTAAGCTGTATAGTATGAATATGCAGCAATAATATTTTACTAAAAGAGTATCTTTCGGGGATGCTCTTTTTTCATTTACTAGTTAGTTGACTAATACATTAAAGTGAAATTCTAGAGTAAAATAGGAGGGGGTGAAATAATGAAAAGTGAAAAAATACATCAGTATATTGATTATTTTAGTTAAAACGATTTTGAATTTTTTACTATGAACGGTCGCTTTTATAAATATCATGAAGGAGTAAATGAGTTTATTGATGCTTTTTATAAATCAGATCTAAGTGATCCCAATTATTTAGAAACCATGAGTAACTATCAAGAACCGCATTTACAATTAATAAAAATAGCTGATAAGCATTTAATCAAATCTATTTTTACATATTACGTTAGAGGAGAACGTAGAACGCTTCTGTGAAGGTATGTGGGCCGATGCAATAAGGGAAAAGATATTTTTGAATATATTAATTAGGTTAAACCAGCTTGAGGAAGAATCTTATAGTTAAAATTAAAGACTTCAAGTAGATTTTTGTTATTTGAAGTCCTTTAAACGTTCATACATATTTCATTATTACCTAAATTATTTACCGTTCCTTTATGTTACTATTTTCACAAAATAAAGGGTAGTGGGTGAATAATGCTTAAGCTAATTTTCTTTTCGATTATTTCAATAATAGGAATCAGTTTAATCATGTACATATATGTATTCTTTATGTTGTCGAACCCTGAAAAGAAGATCAAAATAGATGAACAAGAAATTAGCACAAAACTAACTTCAATTAACCAAATGATTCTTATTCCAACTGACTTTGAAGTTTCAGAAGTGTATCTTTTAGATGACAGTTTTACTTCTCCTCATGTTGAAGTCAATCTTTCACATGAAATTAAAATAAGTGTTTTTAAATCAATTGACTTAAGTTATGAAGGCGGGAAATACGTAAGAGCTAAAGTTTTGAACAATATTAATATAGAAGAATATCAAACGAAAGACAAAAGAATTATTTATATTTTCAACGTAGATGGACTTAACTATCTGTATATATTCCATGAACCATATAGGAAAAGTATTGATGAGTATTTATCAAAAATATGACTCTATGATCGAGGAGGGTTAGCATGTATTTTGGAGATTATTTATTTCAAATGTTTGTGTATGGCATCCCGTTATTGCTTGTATTAATTAATATCTATTTTACTATTAAAAAAAGACGAATTAAGCGGGAGTCTTGATTGCTAAAAAACAAAAAACCAAGGAACTAATCCTTGGCTCAATCATTTATCTTAATGCCTTACAACCTTAACTGAAGTAGCAGAACTAGTATTACCAGCAGCATCCTTAGCAGTTACAGAAATTGTAGTACCACTTTTCTGTGCTTTGATTTTAACTGTAAAGTTTCCTTTTGAATCAGCTTTTGCTGAACCTAAAGTTTTACTTCCAACTTTAACTGTAACAGTAGAGTTAGCTTCAGCTTTTCCAGTTACTTTCGCGTCGTTATCGTCTACTTTATTAACCTTTGGCTTACTTGGAGCAATCACATCTACGACAGTTACAGTTGTTGCTGTGCTCGTATTACCAGCAGCATCTTTAGCAGTTACAGATAGTTTTGTACCTGCATATTGAACAGCTATCGTAATTGAATAATTTCCAGATGAATTAGCTTTTGCAGTTTCAAGTGTTGTAGAACCTTTTTTAACAGTAACAGTAGAACCTGCTTCAGCTTTTCCAGTCACAACTTTGTCATTATTATCAACCTTATTTACTACAGGCTTAGAAGGTGCAATCACATCAACGACTTT
Organism: Bacillus sp. AFS002410; assembly: GCF_002556365.1. Lineage (NCBI taxonomy): Bacteria > Bacillati > Bacillota > Bacilli > Caryophanales > Bacillaceae > Bacillus > Bacillus sp. AFS002410. The sequence continues at coordinate 40,363 of NZ_NUEU01000008.1, read as the reverse complement.
TGTAGTTGATGCTGCACTTATATTACCAGCAGAATCTTTAGCTGTAACACTTAATGTCACGCCAGCTTTTTGTGTTTTGATTTTTACAGAAAAAGTTCCATTTGAAGCTGTTTTAGCAGTACCTAATTGTGTACTACCTACTTTAACAGTAACAGTAGAGTTAGCTTCTGCTTTACCTGTAACAACTGTATCATTATTATCAACTTTATTTAAGGTTGGCTTATTAGGGGCAACATTATCTTCGAAGTAAGTTCCAATAGCATATAAGTCATCTTCTGTATTATTATCAACATCGTCATTATCATAGTCTATAACGCCAATATAATATGTACCAGCTTTTGCTTGGTATGCTTGATATTCATTTCCTTCATCATCATAATCTGAGCCTAAATATTGTAATTTATTACTCACGGCAAAATCTTTTTCTGTAACAGAGAATGCTAGGTCAATATTATCAGAGTTAGTAACCCCAACTACATATAAAAGTCCATCACTCGGTACGACTACTTTATGAACATCTACATCATACAATGGGTATAACTGTCCAATTAACGGTTTTTCATATGATGTATTATCTGCAGAATCAAAATCATCATTGGGCTCTACCTCAGATATAAAATCATCATCTTCACTAGTGTTGTTACCATTACTCATAATCCCTATTTTATTAAAGTTTTTTACTGAAATGGCTTTTGAATCTTTTACTTCATTTCTAAGTTGATTAAACGTATGAAAATCGAGGATTCCTTTTTGAAGAGGCATTTTATTCTGATGTTCAACGATCTTCTTTGATAAGTTGTATCCGTTTCCTTCTGCCTTAACATTTCCTAAAGACAATGGTGACGCTAATAAACCTAAAGTAACTAATGATAAGATTTTTTTATTAAGCACACAATCACTCCTATTATTTGTTATTAAGAACGCTGAGGTCTTAATGCTACTACAAGTAATTAGATACAACCATGGGCTTCAATGCACATTTATTTTTCGGCAATTATAAAGACTATAGACTTGTTTAATGAAATTTTAATTATCGAATACGAAAATAACTAGTCTAAATAAGAGTGATTTTGGCGTTTTTTTGTAAAGTTTTAATGTAGGGGTTATTAAGCTTATTTAAGTAATTGGCATTATATTGGTAAAATATCAAACTATTATCATATGTAACCTATTGAGAATCATGATGAGATTCTCTTTTTTGTTGTTCAATTTTTTGAACACCCCGATGTATATAGTCAAATTATCAAATGGAGGAAGTATTCATTAGTAGCGATATATTTTTTAAGGGGGAATTCAGCAAAACCAATTCCATCAGTACCAACTAACTTCAACGCGACTAAAGTAAGTTCAACAAGTAGCAAAGTATCGTGGAGTTCAGTAAGTGGAGCAAGTGGCTATGAAATTTACAGATCTACATCAAGTACTGGTTCATATAGTTTAGTAAAAAGTACAACTTCGACATCTTATACAAATAGTGGTTTAACAAAGAAAAAGACTTACTATTATAAAGTAAGAACATATCGAATAGTTGGTTCGACTAAAGTGTATAGTGGTTGGACTTCAATTAAGAGTGTTAAGCTTTAGGAGTTTACTAAATTAAGTGCGTAAAAAAAGAGAGAACCATCCGTTGGTTCTCTTTTTTTTGAACAAAAGATAGTAGACCGACTCAATCGGAAATTTAGATTGAGTGAAATATTTTTACAATGTAAACGATTTCAATTGAAATATAATTACGGATGATTTATATTGTAAGTATATTCAGAATTCTTTAATTGTTTTAGCTCTTATTTTGTTAGCAAGGAAAATTGAACAATTATTTTGCATTAAGGGAAGGGTGCATTGTGAATTCGCCTCATACAACCGGTCGTACTTAATAAACGGACGCATTCAATGATGAACCATAGGATTAAAGGGAGGTTAGGAAGATGGAAAAAGAAAAAAAATTGGCATCAGCTATTCTCAGTAAAGTTGGGGGAATTGGAAATGTCGCACTTGTAACACACTGTATGACACGTGTGCGCCTCACTTTACGAGATGAGTCACTAGCTAACATTGAAGAACTAAAGAAAGTTCCAGGTGTTTTAGGTGTAATCGTGGATTCTACGTTTCAAATCGTTGTTGGTCCAGGTGTAGTAACGAAAGTAGCGAATGAAATTGCTTTTGTAAGTGGTGTGAAAATGGGTGAGAGAATCCCACTTCAACATAGTAATTCTCGTGCTGAAGAAGCTGCCAGAATTGCAGCTAATAATAAAGAAAACTATCAAAAAAAGAACAATACGCCGATAAAAAATTTCTTTAAAGCAATTGCACATATTTTTATTCCATTAGTACCTGCATTCTTGGCGGCTGGTTTAACTGCTGGGATCACTGCAATTATCGGTAACCTTATCACATCAGGACACTTGACTGGAGAAGGTTGGATTCAATTTAAACAAGTTCTTGGTGTCATTCAAAGTGGTTTATTAGCTTATATGGCAATCTATGTCGGTATCAATTCAGCTAGAGAGTTTGGAGCGAGCCCTCCACTTGGTGGATTAATTGGTGGAGCGACCCTTTTAACTGGGATGAATCCGGAACTACCGATTAAAAACCTATTTACGGGTGATGCACTTATCCCTGGCCAAGGTGGCGTTATTGGTGTTGTGTTAGCTGTTTGGATTTTATCGCGAATTGAAAAACGATTGCATAAAATCATACCGAATTCAATTGATCTCATATTGACATCATTTTTGAGTGTTGTTATTACAGGATTGATCACGATTTTCTTAATTATGCCTTTTGCAGGATTCGTTGAAACTCACTTACTTACTGCAGTTAATTGGACTTTATCAGTTGGTGGAGCATTTGCAGGATTTATACTAGGTGGTATTTGGTTGGTCATGGTTATGCTTGGATTACATCATATTATGACGCCTATTCATATTGAACTTATTAATAAAACAGGTGTAACGGTTCTATTACCAATCCTAGCAATGGCTGGGGCAGGGCAAGTTGGTGCAGCTTTAGCGCTTTGGGTACGTTGTTATAAGAACAAACCACTTATCAATATTATTAAAGGAGCATTACCGATTGGTGTCCTAGGAATCGGTGAACCACTTATTTATGGCGTTACACTTCCACTTGGAAGACCGTTTGTGACAGCTTGTTTAGGCGGAGCATTTGGCGGAGCAGTTATCGGCCATTTTGGCAATGTAGGGGCTATTGGGATTGGCGCAAGTGGACTAGAACTTAGTTTATTAATCGCTAATGGAAAATGGTGGATTTATTTACTTGGCATCGCGACGGCTTATATTTTTGGATTCGTCTGTACTTACCTTTTTGGTGTACCGAAAAAAGCAAGAGAATCTGTTGAGGCAGAAGAGACAGTAGAAGTGCAAGATACGTTTTCGTTCTAATTCATCAACCTCGCATAGGATGCTCGTGATTTTTAGTCGTGAGTGATTATGCGAGGATTTTATTTTTAACAAAAAAATTGAAAAAAGGAGCATACTATGAGCGGCGTACTCGTTTCATTAACTGAACAACCAATCGAACAAACAATCGACTATCTCAAGCACATGAGAGAAATCGGATTTCATACGATTTTTACATCTCTTCAGATTCCTGAGGAAAGTAACTCAGATTTATTGACTCCGTTACGTAAAATTGGAGAGTTTGCAAAGACACATCAAATGACACTTATGGTAGATGTTTCACCAAGAGCATTTAAATCATTTTCACTCTCTCAGTTGAAAGAAAGTGGTGTAACTGGATTACGAATTGATTTTGGGATGAGCGTTTCGGACATTGCATCATTAACCCACGAATGGTTGATCGCACTGAATGCTAGTACAATTGATGGTGCATTTTTAGACGAGTTAAGAGAATGTCATGCTGATTTTACGTCACTTGAAGCATGGCATAATTATTATCCTAGACCTGAAACTGGTTTATCACTTTCTCATTTTAAAGAAAAGAACAAATGGTTAAAATCTCAAGGGTTGAAGGTCGTTGCGTTTTTTCCTGGTGATGGCGATTTAAGAGGTCCTTTACATGAGGGCTTGCCTACATTAGAGAAACATCGAAATCGTTCGCCTTTTTCTAGTTACATCGAATTACTTTCTGAGGCATTAGTCGATCAAGCGGTTATCGGAGACTTGTCACTTAGTAATCAGACGTTGCAACAGTTTATGTCATGGAATGAAGGAATTGTCTTAATTCGTGTAGAAGACAAGAAAGATTCGCATGTTTGGGATCAAGTGCATCATAACCGCCCCGATATCGCAAGAGACGTTATCCGTTCCGAAAATGCACGCAGGCATTTTACTGGCAGCATACAGCCGGCTAATTGTGTTGAACGCCCGATCGGAACACTTACTATTGATAACGACAAGTATAAACGGTACAAAGGAGAGTTTCAGATCACACTGAAGCAGTTGCCTCCAGATGAACGAGTCAATGTCATCGGGTACGTGATTAAAGAAGATCTTTCTCTGTTACCTTTTTTACAAAAATCAGGTAATCCGTTTAGCTTTATTCTAAGTGAACAATCGGTTTGAACAGAGCACATAGATATTGTACAGGAAGTAGTGGAGGCGTTAGGATGAGTATTGGTGAAATTGTATCCAGAATTGAGAACGCAATGCCTAAATTAACGCAGGCTGAGCAAAAAGTTGCCAAGTTTGTTCTTAGTTCACCGAATGAAGTGATGTTCATGAATGTGCATGAATTGGCGGCGCAATCTTCTTCAAGTAGCGCTTCTGTTGTTCGGTTTTGTCGCTCAATGGGGTTAAAAGGTTTCCCAGAATTAAAAGTGGCATTATCAGCTGACCTCGCACAAGAACAAAAAACAGGTTATTATGATTTGGACAAAAATGAGAATGCTTCCGACCTCGTTGAAAAGATGCTCTCAAATGCGATTCAATCATTAAGAGATAGCGCAAATCAAATTGATTCAATTACGATTGAAAAGATCGCGAAAATACTTTACGACGCACCAGTCATTTTTGCTTTTGGAGTTGGTGCATCTGCATTAGTCGCAGAAGATATTGCTCAAAAGTGGTTACGAATGGGGAAAAATGTTTATGCAATGAGTGATTTACACGTCCTCGCCATGACCATGGCAAATGCACCAGAAGGAAGTGTTTTTATCGGCATTTCATATAGCGCCCAAACGAAAGAAGTGATGGAACTCACAAAGGTTTCCAAAAAAAATCGACTAATCACCATCAGCCTCACCGGATTTGGGCGAAGTAAGCTATCTGATCTTTGCGATTTTAACTTGTTCACCTCACAAGCCCCTGAAGCAAAAATAAGAAGTGCTGCGACTACTTCGAAACTTAGCCAGTTTTTCATTATTGATGTATTGTATTACGTGTATGCATCGATTAATATTGAATCGTCAAAAGACAAAATTACGAAAACTCGGCATGCGGTTAATGAATTGCATGGATTATAATAAAGCAGCCAAGCCTTTTTGAAGTGCTTGGCTGTTTTATCGTTATTGAAAGAATACCAAAAAGCATATTCTTCACATTTTTGTTTAATTAAGTTACTCGTAAAATTTATTATAATGACTGACCTATAAAAAGAGCAGTTGTTTTATTAGTATAAGTTTAATTAAATACATATAATCATTATTACTTCCATAGAACAAAATAAACAAGAGTACTCATTAAAGAGTACTCTGCAAATAACTCACTTCTTACAATCATAAGCAACCAAAGTAATATCCAATTCATCTTCCAAATGCTCAATCTTACTCTTAGCATCACTAGTTAAATCTGCAATAAAAAAGTCGTTGTTATTTAAATCTTTGTTCTCATTACTCATTTCAAAAATCCCCTTTATCAAAAATTTACCTTTTCATTATTCCCTATGGTAAAAAAACTATCCTAGCTTATTCTTAGGCAATGAAATTATATTTCAATAGTTAAAAAGGCAATATGTTAGATTATTTACTTTTATATTTGTTAAACTATTTATATTATTTAAATAATTTAATGGGAATAATAGGTTTATGGAGGATTTAATTTTATGAACAAAGATACGGTATTTGCAATTGGAGATATTCATGGCAGTATTAATGAATTAGAAAAGTTATTAAAAAAATGGAATCCGGATAATGAACAGCTAGTATTACTTGGTGATTTAGTGGATCGTGGTGAGAATCCATATGAAGTATTGTTAAAAGCGCAGCAATTAGAGAAAGATTATGGAGCGGTTGTGATTTTAGGAAATCATGAGCAAATGCTTTTGGACTGGCTTGAGCAACCAGAGTTTAAAGAAGCGTATTATTATGGACAGGGTGGCATTGAAACAATTCATTCATTTTTTAAATTTGAAATTACAAATAAAAGAGGTCCTAATGAAGTAGCACAATTAATGAGGGAGCAATTTGAGTCGGAATTACAATTTATAAAAAACAGACCATTGTATTTTGAATGGGAAAATTATGTTTTCGTTCATGCTGGGGTAGACTTAAATCTTGCAGATTGGAAGGAAACTACTGATAAAGAATTTTACTGGATTCGAGATGCATTCCATTACGGAAAAAATGAAACAGATAAAACGTTTATATTTGGCCACACTCCGACATCAATATTACATAAAACAGAAGGCAAATTTGATATTTGGTATTCACCTTGTAAAACGAAGATTTGTATCGATGGCGCAGCGGCTTATGGTGGCTCATTGCATGGTATTAAAGTGAATAAAGATGGAATTGTCTCTACACATTCAATTTCTTCTAAGACGAAGTCAACAAAGTATGAAATTTAATTCAATCAATTTAGCACCGTCCTATATGGAACGGTGCTTTTTTCTAGTGAATGCATGTTCAGTAATTAGTCAGTTTAAATCGTTATTTAAGTAATAGTTTGGCCAAGAAATCTCATAAAGTAATATGACTACTATTAAAATGGAGGAATAACTATGCCGACAAATAATGAGATCATTCCTGAAGGATTTTTATGGGGAGGAGCGGTAACTTCCTTTCAAACTGAAGGAGCTTGGAATGAAGGTGGAAAAGGCCCTTCGATCGTCGATGCGAGACCAATTCCAGAAGGATTTTCCGATTGGAAAGTAGCAGTTGATTTCTATCATCGCTATAAAGAAGACATAGCTTTATTCAAAGAATTAGGTTTCACTGCTTATCGTACAAGTATTTCATGGGCAAGAATTTTCCCAACAGGGGAAGGTGCACCAAATGAAGAGGGATTACAGTTTTATGATCACTTATTTGATGAGCTATTGGCTAACGGGATCCAGCCTGTAATTACGCTATACCATTTTGATATACCATTAGCATTAGCTAAAAAATATAATGGTTTTGCTTCAAGAAAAGTTGTTGATTTATTTGAAAACTATGTAAGAACGGTATTTGAACGCTATCGAGATAAAGTGAAGTATTGGTTAACATTTAATGAGCAAAATCTATTCTTAATTCAGCCAAAACTATTAGGTGTAAAAGTAACAGATGAAAATAAGGAAGCATTAAGTTATCAGTCGGTACATAATTCATTTATTGCGCATGCTAAAGCTGTTAAAGCTCTACATGAAATAATCCCAGATGGAAAAATGGCTGGCATGGTCACTTATTTAACGACATATCCAATTTCCTGCAGACCAACCGACGTAATTGCTAATGTAAAGACAAAAGAGTTGTTAATTGACTTCTACTGTGACGTTTTTGCTAATGGAGAATATCCATCTTACGTAACAAGTCAGCTTAAAAAGAAGGGAATTATGCCGACATTTGAAGATGGTGATGTAGAATTATTAAAAGAAAATACAGTTGATTATATAAGTATTAGCTATTATCAAAGCCAGACCGTGAAGTCAGATTTAAATAATAAAAATGATGTGATAAGTGGGGTAACTCCAAATCCAAATCTGGACGCAAATGAGTGGGGATGGTCCATCGACCAATCGGACTTAGAGTCGCATTAAAGGATTTATATGCAAGATACCGCTTGCCAATTTTTATAACGGAAAATGGGATTGGCGTTAGGGAAGAATTAAATGAATATATGACGGTAGATGATCAGTATCGAATTGATTATGTAAAAGAACATATTGAACAAATGAAACTTGCGATGGAAGAAGGCGTGGAAGTTTTCGGCTATTTGACTTGGGGAGCAACAGATTTACTTAGCTCTCAAGGTGAAATGAAAAAGCGATATGGCTTTATATTTGTAAATCGTGATGAAACGGAATTAAGAGATTTAAAAAGATATAAAAAGAAAAGCTTTTATTGGTTTCAAAAGGTAATTGCTTCAAATGGAGCAGAATTGGATGAAGTTTCTGAGACGGTTCTTCCTTAAGTATATTTTGTTCGAAAGAATTCGATAGTGAATTAAATGAAGTTGATCTATAGAAGTAACAGTAAAACTCATTCAAAGATGGATGAGTTTTTTACTTTTGGAACCTTTTTTAGAATTTTTTATTATTAGTTTGATGAATAGAAATACTTCCGTGAAAAAATATAATCAATTAATTCTAAAAATTTTAAAATTAGTTATTGACGTTTTTAAGAATCGTTATTATGATTATCTTATGTAACCGGTTACATATAAACTTTGTAAAAAGCTCCTAAATGTTCGCATTTTTTTTACAGAGTATGTAACCGGTTACACATACATAAAAATCGACAATGATAGAAGGTATAAAAATGTCAGAAGAAATTAAAATCTTGTCCCCATGTGGGATGCTTGGGTATGGATTTCCAGCAACTTCATTTTTAAATGGACTAAAAGATAAAATACATGGAATCGTTGTTGATGCTGGTTCTACGGATGCCGGTCCTCATAAATTAGGGGCAGGTGTTTCGATCGTAAGTGAACGGGCATTAATGAAGGATTTAGAATTAATCATAACAAATGGTGTTCCAAGAAAAATTCCTATTATTATTGGATCTGCTGGTGGAGCGGGAGCGCGCCCACATGTAGAATCAACGATTTCAATCATAAAAAAGATATTAAAAGAGAAAGAATTAAGTGCTAAGGTTGCGGTAATTTGGGCTGATTTTACACAAGAGGAAATTATTGAGGCAAATCGTGCTCATAAAATTAAACCTTTAACTAAGAATATCCCTGAACTAGATGAAGAGACGATTAAAGAAACAATTCAAATTGTTGCTCAAATGGGACATGAACCAATTTTAGAAGCATTAGAAAATGATAGTGATATTATCATATGCGGCCGGGCTTATGATCCATCGCCATTTGCGGCAATTGGGATTTATCATCAAAAAGATCCGGGACTAGCTTATCATTTAGGCAAAATTTTAGAATGTGGTGCATTATGTGCGGAGCCTGGAACGACAAAGGATAGTATTCTAGGAGTTTTAAAGGATGATTCCTTCACAGTCGAATCATTAAATCCATTAAGGAAATGTACTCCAATCAGTGTGGCAGCTCATACTTTTTATGAGAAAGAACATCCATACTTACTACATGGACCTGGATTTAGACTTGATTTAAGTGATTGTGAGTTTCATGATGCAGGAAATGGCGTTGTAGAAGTTTCGAATAGCCGATTCATTCCTGAAGATACTACATTTATTAAACTCGAAGGTGCAAAAAAGACTGCATATCGGACATTTGTTATGGCAGGGATCAGGGATCCAATTTTAATTGAAAATATTCATGAAATTGAGAATCGAGTAAAGGAACAAGTATTTGAATATTATCCTGAAATTGACCGAAACGATTACAAAATTAACTTTTTAAATTATGGAATTGACGCGGTTCTTGGCTCAAAAGAAATCGAAACATTTAAAGGCCATGAAATTGGTGTGTTATTTGAAGTAATCGCCAAGACTCAAGAACTAGCAAATAGTATATGTGCAACAGTCAGATCAACTTTTCTACACTTTGGCTATGAAAAGCGCAAGTCGACTGCGGGAAATCTAGCATTTCCATTTGCACCAAGTGATGTTGAATTTGGGGCGGTATACGAGTTTTCTATCTATCATTTAATGGAAATTAATGATAATCCGTTTCAAGTTGAGTACTTGTAGGAGGGCAGAGTAATGGTTACATTATTTGATTTAGCAAAAGTACTTAGAAGTAAAAATTCAGGTCCTTTTGAAGTCACATTGGACATTTTATTTGATTCAGAACGAGTTTATCAACTAGTTAAAAACTCAGGCAAGATTACGAAACAGACAATTTGTCATTTATATAATTTACGTGAAGAACAGGTTCACCATCTTGTTTTCTTTGACCAAGCATTGGGAATCAAAATTACGATTGAAAGAGAAGTCTCTTCAGGAAGTGTAGGAGACAGAGATGTATACGGTGCGCAACAACATGCACCGCTAATGAAGATTACTTTTGATGAGGCGGAGATGACTAGTGAGGAAGATTGCAGTTGTAGGTAGTATTAATATGGACTATTTTGTTGAAGCAGAAAAGTTACCTGAAATAGGTGAAACGCTTTTAGGGAATCAATTCTTTTTATCGGTAGGAGGTAAAGGTGCTAATCAGGCTGTAGCCGCTTCCCGATTAGGTGCTGAAGTAGCTTTATTTGGCTCAGTTGGTAAAGACGAGATTAGTGAAATCTTTATCGAAAATATGAAAAACGAAACTTTAGATATAAAAAATTTAAATCTAGTTGAAGGAAGCCATACTGGTGTAGCATTTATAGAAATTTGTAATAGCGAGAATCGAATTCTAGTTGTACCTGGGGCTAATGATTTTACAGATGTTAGCTATATTAATAGAGTTTTAGACGGATTGCTTACGTATGATGTTGTTTTATTCCAAATGGAAACGCCAATCGAGTTAATGGAGTATTTAATCCCTATTCTACATGAAAAAGGCAAAATAATAATCGTTAACCCGGCCCCTGCGCATAAAATTAAGGCACATTTATTTGAAAAGATTACTTATTTAACACCAAATGAACACGAGTATGAAATCGTTTTTGATAGTAAGCTTCCAATGGAAGAGTTACTGATCAACTATCCAAATCAATTAATTATTACATGTGGTACGGATGGTGTTGTTTATTATGATGGACAAGAAATTGTTCGTGTGCCAGCTATAAAAGTAGAACCTGTTGATACAACTGGTGCAGGCGATTCATTTTCCGGAGCGTTTGCAGTAGCAGTTTCAGAGGAGAAAAATCTTTATGACAGTATTCGATTCGGAACGATTGTAGCCGGATTATCTGTTACAAAAAAAGGTGCTCAAACCGGTATGCCATATCGAAGTGAAGTAGACCTTTTATGGAAAGAGGAGTTGAAACATGAAGGTGAAGACCACGCTATCGAAAATTAAAAAAGATTGGGTCATCTATTTAATGCTTCTTCCTGCAATTGTTTATTTCTTTATATTTAATGTAATTCCATTGCTAGGGATGAAGCTTGCCTTTCAGGATTATCGGATCATTGGTGACAATGTTTGGGTTGGTTTAAAGCATTTTAAACTTTTATTCAACTCACCAGCTTTCTTGGATGTATTAAAAAATACGGTCATTATTAGCTCAATGAAGATCATCTTCATTTTTCCGATTCCAATTATATTATCATTGTTAATTAACGAGGTTCGAACTGGGCCTTTTAGAAAGTACGTACAATCTATCATTTATTTACCGCACTTTCTTTCATGGGTTGTAATTGCTGGTATATGGATTAGTCTTTTAAATCCAACTGATGGAGGCGTAAATGTTATACGTCACTTTTTCCATCTACCATCCGTTGATTTTATGACTAGTAAAAGTCATATTCGCTGGGTTTTAGTTTTTTCAGAAATGTGGCGTTCTTCTGGATGGGACTCCATTCTTTACTTAGCAGCAATCATGAAAATAAGCCCATCACTATATGAAGCTGCTCGTATGGACGGGGCATCTAGTTTACAACAAATGAGATATATCACTCTACCGGAACTTACAAGTACGATCGTAACGGTGTTTATCTTAAATTTAGGATTCTTTTTGAACGCTGGTTTCGATCAAGTGTTTAACATGATAAATGATTCCGTTATTAGTGTTGTTGATATTCTAGATACATATGTTTATAGAATTGGTATTTTAAATGCTCAATACTCTTATGCAACAGCGGCTAGTTTATTTAAGGGTGTTATTGGAGTAGTTTTAATTCTCGGAACACATTTTATCTCAAAAAGGATTTCAGGTAAGGGTGTTTGGTAATAGGGAGGTGTAGGTTTTGAAGAAAGTTAATTGGATAAAAGTAGCTATCTATCTAGTGTTAATTTTAATATCTTTATCGATATTAATACCGATCTTGAACTTACTGGCAATGTCTCTATCTGACCCTTTAAAAGTTCATAAATTAAAAGGGTTAAGTATTTTGCCAGAAGGATTTTCTTTAATTAATTATAAAATATTGCTTTCAAATCCACTTATTTTACGAAGTATTTTTAACACATTTTTAATAACGGTTATTGGAACTGCGCTAAATCTATTTTTAACTGCAATGGCAGCCTATGTGCTAGCTAGAACGAACTTTGTAGGAAAAAAAGTTATTATGGTTTTCCTTATTATTCTAATGGTTTTTGAACCAGGATTAATTCCAGAATTTTTATTGATTAAAAATTTAGGATTACTTAATACTTACTCTTCTTTAATTCTATACAAGGCAATTAATGTATTCTATTTGTTTATTTTAATGAGATTCTTTGAAGATGTACCAGATAGTATTTTAGAGGCTGCTAGAATTGATGGAGCAGGGCATTTCAGAATTTTTACGAAAATCATGCTGCCTCTATCAAAGCCAGCACTTGCTACTCTTGGATTATTCTATGGAGTTTATCACTGGAATGAATATTTCAGAGCTACTATTTATATTACAGATCCACATAAATGGCCATTACAAGTTGTGCTTCGACAATTTGTAGTGATGAGGGATAATACTTCAATGCTAGGGAGTTTGACTGGTGGGTCATATAAACAAATTGCTAATCTAGATTTTTCTTCTCTACAAGCCGGAACAATCATCATTTCAATGATTCCTTTATTAATACTGTACCCACTAATCTTAAAATATTATGCAAAGGGTGCGCTTGAAGGTGGAGTAAAAGACTAATGGTTAAAAAAGTAAATTGGTCAAACAAGCTTAAAATTTATGAGGGGGTAAAAAAATGAAGAAATTACTTATGTTAATTTTTAGTGCACTACTTGTATTTACAACTGCTGCTTGTTCAAACGACAAGGAAACGAATGCAAATGATAAAACAGCGGATGGGAAGACAATTATTCGAGTTGTTGCAAAAGATGATTCGCCATCTAATCCTGCATCAGTAAAATATTACAATGAATTAGAAAAAGCTTTAAAAAGAGATGAAAACTTAAACGTGAAATTTAAACTAGTAGAAGTTCCTCAAGGAGATTATGCAGAAAAATTAAATCTATTATTAACTGGCGGAGATATTCCTGATTTAATCTACTTCCAAGGTGGAGATCAACAGATTTCACAACAAAATTTATTAGAAAAATTAACACCATATATTGATCAGTCGAAGAATATTAAAAACATGCTTCAACCGTATGACGAAAAAAGATTAAACAACTATCCTTACTTACTATGGATTAAACCTCTTGACCAAAAGACACCAGTTATCAGAAAAGACTGGTTTGATAAAATGACTAGCGCACAAGCGTTAATGGCAAATCCAACAACGGATAATTATTACGCATTTTTAAAAGAATTAGTTACAAAGCACCCAGGTGGTGACAAAAAACCAGCTTACGGTCTTACAGCTGCAGGTGATATTTCTGAACTAGATTCTATTTTTAAAATGGCATTTGGAATCAATCAAACTTGGTTAAAGAATAGTGATGGAACATATGTTTATTCGAAAGTATCAAATAATGAAAAAGAATTGCTAGCTTACTATAGCAAACTTTATAAAGATGGCATTCTTGATCCGCAATATTTAACAAAACAATGGGATACAAAAGAGAAAGCATTCTATGATGGTGATGCTGCAATCATTACTGGAACAAACGGTAAAGTAATCGATTTATACAACAGTAAAATGACTCAAGTGAATGGCAAGCAAGCTGAATTAGAAGTTTTACCTGCTGCAAAAGGAATTTACCAAGGCTTTGGTGGAACAGATATAACAAAAGAGTCTCGTGGATATGCTATTTCTTCTCAATCAAAACATAAAGATTTAGTTTTCAAAGTATTGGATTACTTAGCAAGTCCAAAAGGTCAAATGCTTGATCGTCTAGGATTTGAAAATGAAGAATACAAGATTGAAAACGGACAAATTGCATTAACTGATAAATATTATAGTGAGTGGTTTGCTAGATATTGGGAACCAACAGATTTTAAAACAGAACAACCATTAAAAACACCATTATTAAGTGAGCCTGCTTTAAAATCTCAAGAAATGGTTCAACAAGCCTATTCTGAAGATAATACCTTTATTTTACCAGAGAAATTTGTTGCTAACTGGGATGCGATGGAAAACCTTTATAAAGAATACGCATCGGATATTATCACAGGAAAGCGTCCAGTAAGTGACTTCGACAAGTTTGTGAAAGAATGGAAAAAAGCTGGTGGAGATGAGCTTACTAAATATGCAAATGACAAAATAAAGTAAGGAGTGCTTAATATGGTTTCGTTTAAGGATCGTGTAAGAGGTATTATTCTTTCGACAGCCTTAGGTGACGCACTTGGGGCACCGATTGAAAAGCTTACCTATAAAGAAATAAAAGAGAAATATAAACGAGTAGAGTCATTGAATACTAGATGGTATAAAGAAGACGCTCCACTTGATGTAACACTTGGTAAAATGCGTGGACAAGGTATCGTAACAGACGATACCTTGATGACCGCAGCTTTAATTAATGTTTATTTAAAGGAAAAAAGACATCTTGATGCCTATGATGTTGGGAATGAATTCGTGAAAGAAATTGCCTTTAAAAAAACATATATTCCTGAATTTGGTCGTGAAGCATTAATTATTGATCGTTTGTTTTATCCTGAAAAATATATATTCATGCGACATGTTTTGGCTAATTGTGAGCCAAGAGAAGGTGGCATTGGAAATATGATTAATTGTGGAGCAGCCATGTACATTGCTCCAATAGGTGTAGTTAATGCAGGGAACCCAAAAGCAGCTTATGATGAAGCAATCCTTTTTGCTATGGGACATCAAAGTAGTTATGGACTTGAGGCAGCAGGGGTTTTGGCTACATGTGTGGCAAAGGCTTTTGAAGAAAATGTAAGCATTGATGAAATTGTTGAGACGGCGATTCATTATGCGAAAGACGGCACAAAACAAGCGATTATTGAATTAACAGAAGCTGCAAGAAAACTACGAGTAGAACAGGCAGATATGGATCAAGTTATCGAAACATTCCAAAGTATTCTCGTGAAGTTTTCTCCAATGATGGATGATGTTCATCGCAAAATAGAAAAAGTCGGAATCCCATCAAATCACTATACACCAAGTAGGTTATTTTCAATTGAAGAACTTCCATTGGCATTGGCATTTATTGTTTTAAATAATGGAGAATTCTATAAATCTATTTATGACGGTATTAATTCAGGGCGTGATACTGATTCCATTGGTGTGATGATCGGGGTAATTCTTGGAGCTAAGTATGGTTACGGTGTTATCGAACAAGAAGATATTCAAATCTTAGAGTCAACAAACAAGATGAATCTACTTCATTTATCCGATACGTTTGCTGAAGTTGCAAAAGAGATTATATTGCAAGATTTACATATTAATGAACAAAGAAAAAGATTCTTTTGAGGAAAAGGGTAACCCGGAAGTGGAGTGAAAGAGATGATTTCAAATGATTATTTAGAAAAGGTTTATGCTGGATTTTTAGGAATGAACGCTGGAATCCGACTTGGTGCACCGGTTGAACCAACAGAGTGGACACCAGAAATCATTCAAGATGTTTACGGTGATATTAATGGCTATATAAAGGACTACAAAACTTTTTCTGCTGATGATGATGCCAACGGTCCGGTATTTTTCCTTCGTGCATTATTAGATGATGCGAAAAATCGTGAATTAACACCAGAAGATGTAGGTCGTGCTTGGTTAAACTATACACGTGAAGGAATCGGGATGTTTTGGTGGGGCGGTGAAGGGATTAGCACGGAGCATACTGCCTATAATAATTTGAAAAAAGGTATATCTGCGCCGAAATCTGGATCTTCTGAAGTAAATGGAATTGTCCTTGCAGAGCAAATTGGCGGGCAAATATTTGTTGATAGTTGGGGCTTACTGTTTCCTAATAATCCTAAAAAAGCAGCTGATTATGCTGAAATTGCAGCAAGCGTTTCACATGATAAAAATGGATTATTTGGAGCGAGATTTATTGCCGCATGTATCGCTCAAGCATTTTCTGCAAAATCGATCGAAGAGGTTATTGAAGCTGGCTTAAAAGAGATTCCGGAAGAATCTACTTATGCTCTAGTTGTTAGAGCAGTTCTAGATTTTCATGAGCAAGTGCCAAATGATTTCCGCCTTTGCCGTCAGTATCTTGAGAACGAATGGGGATATGACAAATACCCAGGTATCTGCCATATTATACCAAATGCGGGTGTGTGTATCTTATCGTTACTTTATGGAAATGGCGACTTTGCAAGAACAATTGAGATTGCAACGATGTGTGGATGGGATACAGACTGTAATGCTGGAAATGTTGGAACAATTTTAGGTGTTTTCACTGGAACCAGCGGAATAGCAGATCGTTATCGAAAACCGATTAATGATTTTATCGCCACATCAAGTGTTTCTGGTTATTTAAATATTTTAGATATCCCTACATTCTCTAAATCTCTTGCACTATTAGGCTACAAGATGGCAAATCAGGAGCCACCTGTTGAATTATTAAATAGCTATCGAGAAGAAGAAATTTATTTTGATTTCACATTACCAGGATCTACACATGGATTCAGAACTGATTTCCCTTTTAAAACATTCTTAAGACATAATTCTGACAATGGGTACCAAAGCAAAGGTTCACTAGAAATCTTTATCGATCGAATGATTAAAGGTGAAAGTAGTAAAGTTTTCTATAAACCTTTCTACCGAAGAGAAGAATTTAATGATGAAAAATATAAGCCAACTTTTGCACCTCAGATTTATAGTGGACAAAGCGTTTCTTTAAAAATCTATTCCGATAAAATTCAAGGTGAGGACTTTATCTTAACACCTTATATTCGAAATACTTATTCCAAAGAGACTGTAAAACTGAATTCTATTAAACTTACAAATGATGAATGGAATCGAGTTGAATTTGTCGTTCCAGATACTGATGGGGATTTAATTGATGAAGTAGGATTTATTATCGAAAGTCCGTCAGAACTAACAAAAAGAGCATTTGGTAAATTATATATTGATGAATTTAGGATTTTTGGAAAGTCTTGCTATGAAATTGATTTTTCAAAACAAGCAATTGAATTTCTTAGCGTAACTCCTTTTTCTCATCATCGAGGTGAGTGGACATTAGAGAACGGAAAAATGAGAGTTAGTAGTTTAACAGACTGTGCTTCATTCACAGGAAACTATTATACAAAAGATGTAATCATGAATGCATTCATTTTACCGAAGAAAGGTAACTCTCACAATCTACTATTTAGAGCATCTGGAGTAGAGCGCCATTACCAAGTCGGTTTTGATGGGGAAAATCAAGTTTCATTAATTTCGAACGATTTTGGAATTGAGCGTATACACTCTATTCCATATGAGTGGAAGCATGATGAAGAGTATCAGTTTGAATTGAAATGCAAAGGAAATGAAATCTGCTTTTCTATTAATAATGAATCAATTCTCTTATTTGAGCATAATCGATTTAATCGAGGAATGATCGGATTCGCAATGTTAGAACAAGGGGAATCGATCATATCTAATTTTTCTGTGAAGGAATTATAAAGATGATGTTTATGAAAGGTAGCGAAAGCTGCCTTTTATAATACAGTCAATCACATTGTTTGATTAATTAAATGAGGTGAATAGTATGAATCGGAAAGAAATTTACGATAAAGTATACGGATGTCTAATTGGTCTTTCAGTTGGTGATGCACTTGGTGCGCCAACTGAGGGAATGACACTAGAAGGAATAAGGGAGAAATACAAATGGGTGGATGGTTTTATTTCAAACGATCCTGTTGGGACAGATGATACAGAATACTCGATGTTAACTTCTCTAATTTTACTAAAATATGGTGAGAATTTAACTTATCAAGATATGACAAATGAATGGAGCCAATACTTATTAGACCAAAATGGTGGATTTAAAGGTGGAGGTTTTAGCGAAGTTGATGCTATTTTTAATTTAAGAAAAGGACTTGTTGCTCCTTATTCTGGTATGGATAATCATGAAATGTGGAGTGATGGTGTAGCCATGAGAATAGCTCCAGTAGGTGTTTATTTTGCTGGTGACCCAGAAAAAGCTGCAAAAATAGCAGAAATTGAGGCAAGAATTAGTCATGACAGAGACGGCGTCTATTGTGGAATGGCAATTGCTGCTAGTGTTGCTTATGCTATGACAGGTGATTCCTTTGAAAAGGTAATTCAGACTGGCCTAGACGTATTACCAAAAGATTCATGGTCTTATCGAAAAATAGATGAAGCAGTAAATATTGGGATGAAATATTCTAATGTACAAGAGGCAATGGAAGAGCTCTATAATAAAGTTTCAATTTTCTATTATCCTTGGGCAGACGTTGCTCCTGAGGCTACAGCTTTAGCATATGGTGTGTTTGCTGCATCAAAGGGAGATTACATACAAGCAGTTTTAGGTGGAACAAATATTGGCAGAGATTCAGATACGATTGCCTCAATGAATGGTGCATTATCAGGGGCATTAAACGGTTCAAGCGTTATTCCGGAAGGTTGGAAAAGTAGAATTAATGTTATTAAGGGAGTATGTGTTAAGAAAACAAGAGGAATTGATATACGTGATTTAAGTGAGAGGTTCACAGATGTCATTGCTGGGAGGGGATTATAATGAATTACCAAACATTATATAGTAAATCATGTGGAGCTTTTTTAGGGCTTGCAATTGGAGATTCATTAGGGTTTCCAGCAATGTACCATCGAACCACCGTTTTACCAACAAGAAGAAGAAATCGTCTTTGGGACTTTAGTAAACAGACTGATGAATATAAAATTAACAAATTTTCGTTGCCATTCACTCATGCAATGGATGAAAGTATTTTAGACTTTTCTGGGACAGATGATACTGAATTTGCTATGATTTCTGCGCTTATGTTACTTGAATCATCTCATTTCAATGAAGTAGAATTCCTTGAACAATGGAAAAAGCTTGTCGTTCATCATGAACATGAAATATGGAGTGGAATTAGTGAGAGAGCTTCCATTGAAAATATTAAAAAGGGTTTAATATCTCCTGCAACAGGGAATGACAATCCGCATCATTTTGATGATGGGGCTGTAGCGAGAGCAGTACCAATCGGAATTAAATTCCATGGCGACCCAAATAAAGCTGCAATTGTATCGGAAAAAATGGCATCAATCACAAATGCGGAAGATGGAGTATACGCTGCAAAGGCAATGGCAGCAAGTATTGCACTTGCAATTGATGGTGCCTCAGCGAAAGAAATTGTTGATGAAGGATTAAAACAAATCCCTGAAAATACATGGTTAAGTAGAAAAGTAAACCAAGCAATTTCGATTTTGGAATCAACTAATAACGATGCATTTGCTGCTATGCCTCTTTGGAATACCCAACTAGTTAACTCAATTTATAATTATGGAAATATTGCCCCTGAGACTTTAGCGGTTGCCTATGCTATAATTCTTGCTACAGAAGGAAATTTTGAAAAGAGTATCATGCTCTCACTTATGTTACCAAAACAAGCCGACAGCATGCCTGCAATGGTTGGTGCATTGGCAGGCGCAATGAATGGAATGGAATCAATTTCGAAAAGTTGGGTAGATAGTGTTGATCCAATAAAGGGCTTCTGTGTTCCGCATTTAAAGGGATTAACAATTACTGAAACAGTAAAACGATTAATCGAATCAGAATAAGAATATAATACATATGAGAAAATCTGTTCTATTTTAGGGGAGTATAATCTAGTGAAAAATAAGAAAGCGACGATACGGGATGTCGCAAAAGAAGCGGGTGTTTCTGTAGCTACGGTATCTAGATATATAAATAACATAAGCTATATTAGTCCGGAAACCGAACAAAAAATTAAAGTAGTTATGAATAAGCTTGATTATAAACCAAACGAGATTGCTAGAGGACTTGCGAAGCAAAAATCGAAAACAATTGCCTTAATTATTCCTGACATTTCAAACCCGTTCTTTCCAGAATTGGTTGTTGCAATAGAAGAAGTTGCTAAATTAAAAGGGTATAGCCTAATACTAGTTAATTCAAATAATGATGATCTAAAGAACCCTAAGTTTTGGAAGGAGTTTCAAAGTAGGTATATCGATGGTTTTGTGTTGGCTTCATTTGAATTCAATGAAGAAATCTTAAAAAGCTTACAGAATTTACAAATTCCATTTGTTAGAGTAGACCGTGCTGTTGATACACATACTGCAAACTCAGTAGGTGTCGATAATTATAAAGGAGCCATAATGGCTGTCGAACATTTGTATGAACTTGGATGCAAAAAAATTGCTCATATCAGTGGCCCTGGTGTTTTTATTCCTGCGATTGACCGGCTTCGGGGATATCAAGATACTTTGCAAAAGTATTTTCCAATACAAGAACCAATTGTTTACCAAGGAGATTTTGCGATGGAAAGTGGCAAGCAATTAACTCAACGTTTGCTTGAGGATCATCCAGACGTAGATGGTATATTTCTAGCAAATGATTTAATGGCAATAGGCTCTTTAAAAGCATTAAAAATGTTAAATATCAACGTTCCAACTGACATAGCCATTATTGGATTCGATGGAATTAAAATAACTGAAATGGTCGAACCCGAATTGAGTACAATTGTACAACCAATTTATCGAATCGGCGTCGCTGCAACAAATAAATTAATCAATTTAATAGAAGTGACAGATGACGTGGAAGAATATCAGTTAGAAGTAGCGCTAGTTAAAAGGGAATCTACTTTAGGGTTTTTGCCTAAAGGGTAATGAATCAAACTTTGCTTCAGTAGTAGCTAAGGGCAAAGACAGTAGGCATACTCGATATAATGAGTATGCCTACTGTCTTTTTATTATAGAATTAGTTTAGAAATATTTAAACACAGTTTCCTTATTCTCTACGTTTCTCAATCGTAATCCTATAAATAAATCCACATTAACGAATAAAGCATTAATCAACTAATACTATCAGATCAATTTATAGGTACAGAGTCACAATATAATCTAGTATCCAATTCACTTTTGAATATTCAGATATTTTTGTAATATTGAATAAAATAGAATAAAAAAGGTGATAAACATATGTGCGAAAATAATAAAACAATCATAACGATGAATAAATACTATGTAAAACCAGGCGACGAAATTGAATTTACGCCAAAAAAAAACGATTTTGACAAGAAAAATCCGAATTCAGTAAAAGGAATCGTAACAAAAGTTCTTTCAAATTCTGTAATCGTAGATATGAGAAAAGATCGAAACCACCGAAATTATTACGATCATGATCACACAGTAATTAATCATAATAAGTATAAAATTTTAGCAAATATGACTAGTAGGTAAACAAATTTTATTTCCTAGAAAATAGCCTTACCCCAAATTCATTGAGGGATAAGGCTATTTTTTTATGTAGTACCTATGTACTTATATGGATTCTTATAATAGTAAAAATTAAATATGAAATGCTACCTAAGTAACTTAATATGTATTCTTTATTTCTTTTCATATTTTTGTTCTATGAAACTTTCAAACGGACCTACATTTTACAATTATTTTCACATTAAAATAATTCTGAAAAATGTCATAAAACAATGAAATATGTAATAATTTTCATGTTTTTGTAACAATATCTTCCACCTTTTAACAAACTCAGACTTTAGACTGTTTTGTTTAAGTGATTATTTTGTTAAAATATAATTAGGAATTTAGAAAATATTGGAAATAAGGAGGACGAAATGAAGAATTCAATTGTGCAAATTAAGAACTTATCAAAAGAAATCAGAGGGAAGAAAATTGTTTCTGATTTAAGCTTTGATATTTTTGAAGGCGAAGTTTTTGGATTTTTAGGGCCAAATGGTGCTGGTAAGACAACGACAATTAGGATGATGGTCGGTTTAATGGCTATTTCTGAAGGTGACGTTGTGATTGATGGTCATAGTATTAAGTCTAACTTTGAGGATGCAATTAAGCATGTAGGTGCGATTGTAGAAAATCCAGAGTTGTATAAGTTTCTAAGCGGCTATGATAATTTATTGCAATATGCTCGAATGAATAAGAATGTTTCAAAAGAGAAGATTGATGAGGTTGTTGAGTTAGTAGGCTTAACTGGGGCGATCCGTCAGAAAGTTAAAACCTATTCACTAGGTATGAGGCAGCGACTTGGTTTAGCTCAATGTTTATTGCATGATCCAAAAGTTTTAATTCTTGATGAACCAACGAATGGACTAGATCCAGCAGGTATCCGAGAAATGAGAGATCACTTGCAGCTACTTACGAAAAAAAGAGGCATGGCTATTATCGTATCAAGTCACTTATTAGCAGAAATGGAAATGATGTGTGACCGAATTGGGATTATTCAGCAAGGTAAGCTAATAGATGTACAAACAGTAACAGAGCTTACAACTGAAGATGTACAAACTTACTCAATTGAAGTGAATAATAGTGAAGCAGCACTTAAGGTTCTTACTAAACATAACGCAAATGTTGTTGATGGAGAAATACATATTGAATTAACAAGAGAAGATGTACCGAATGTCATTGAATTATTAGTAGAGAACCGTATTCGTGTATATGGATTTAAGGCAAATGCAAAAACATTGGAAGATCGTTTCTTAGAAATCACGAATGTTTAACAAGCTTTAGAAGTCTCGTTAACTAGTTGAGAAATTCAAAAAGAAAGGAACTTAAAACATGTTAAAATTGATTCAAAATGAATGGATAAAGATTATTAAAAGACCAGGAACAATTGTGATGGTTGCTCTTGTTATTTTACTTGTAGGTGTAACTGGTGCAATTATAAAATATAACGACAATAAAGTAGAGCAAAGCGCAGATCAGAATTGGAAGAAAACATTACAAGAAGAGACTGCAAAAGATAAAAAAGAATTAAAAAGTATAAGTGATAAAAATGATATTACAAGACCGTTCTTAGAACGATCAATTGCATTAAATGAATATCGCATTGAGCATAATATTTCACCTGATGAAAAATCAAGTGTGTGGACTTTTATGGAGACTTCATCAGGATTAATTATTTTAGTAGGATTATTTACGATTATCGTTTCTGCTAATATTGTCGCAAGTGAATTTAATTGGGGAACAATTAAACTATTACTTATTCGCCCGTTTTCTAGAACTAAAATCATTATGTCAAAATATTTAACTAGTATTCTATTTGGTTTTGCAATGTTATTTATTTTATTTATTGTTTCTAGCGTTCTAGGCTTAATTCTATTCGGACCTGGTAGTGGGGATAATTCTTATTTAGCATATGTCAATGGCCATGTGGAAGAACAAAGTAGACTAGTTTATTCTGCAAAGCAATATTTAATGAGTTTTATCGAAACATTTATGCTAGCTACAATGGCATTCATGGTATCAACTGTGTTTAGAAATAATACAATTGCAATCGGAATTTCAATCCTTTTATTAACAGTTGGAAGTACGGTAACAAATATTTTAGCTGGTTTCTTTGATTGGACAAAATTTATCCTATTTGCAAACACAGATTTAATGCAATACATCAACGGAACTCCGCTAGTAAAAGGAATGACAATGTCATTTTCATTAATTATGCTAGTAGTTTACTTCGTGGTTTTCTTAGGATTAGCATTAGTTGTATTTTCTAAACGTGACGTAACAGCCTAAGGGCATTACTTTAAAAAAACATGAAAAGCCTGATTCTCAAAAAAGAGAATCAGGCTTTTTTGTTTAACTAAAATAAAGATTGAATAATTTCTTTTATAATTTCATTGTACAAATCTAATGCTAGATCATACTGTTTCTCTTCAAATAATCTAGTTAATTCTTCATACTTTTTAATATGTGTTTCAACTGTGATTTTTCGATGTGAATAATATTTGCTAGAAATGATTTCAAATCTTTTTTGTAAATTATCGATTGTTTCCATCATTAAATCATTTTGGCTTGTACGTAAAATCAGGTTATGAAAATGATTTGCTTCTAAATAATATAAATCATGTTCCCCTTCTGTAACCGCCGTTTTCATTTCTTGAATACATTCATTCATTTCAATGATTGGGAAATCAAGCATTTTTCTCTTTGCTTTTTCAATACTTCCTATTCCTAAAAATAAACGGAATTCTAAAAAGTTTACAATTTCAATCATCGTAATTTGGATACTCTGTACCATAGATCCTTGGTTTGTATGATGTTTAACAAAGCCAGTTGATTCTAATTTAACTAGTGCTCTTCGGATTGGTGTACGACTCATGCCCAAATCTTTCACAAGTGATGCTTCAGTCATATAAGTTCCTGGAGCATATTTACCTTGAATGATTAATTTTTTTATTTCTTCATAAGCTTTTTGTTCAAGTGTTATAGTATTAGGCAAATTACTCACCATCCTTATTTTAATTTTTACACAATCAAACAAGAGTGTTGATTTTACCCTCTGTTTTGATAATGAATCTACATGCTAACAATTTATTTTATAGATAAACAAATATTATACATAAAGTATACAATAAAATTCTTGAATTGCTATGTTTTATATTTCCAATTCTGTTAAATGGATAATGGAAAGAAATGATTCAAATAATGATCAATTTTATTTGTTCATAATATGTAATTACATCTAGATTGAGTGTAACTTTGCTTTTATATTGTGTTAAATTTGTATACAAAGTTAGAGTTTATTATGTTAATATATTAATTGAATTGGATTCTAGAACTAAAAGAAGGTCAAAGGTTCAATTATGTCCTAAACATTTTAACGTGAAAATGATTGCTTATTAAAAATTAAATTCCTTAAAAAAGGAAGGTTAATAGAAGATGATTGTAAAAAATATACTTATTACTTACACGATCATAATTAGTTTTTTCTATCTAACATCTTCCATTTTATGGGGTGAGAATAGAAAGAGAATTAAAGGTAGCTTGAGGTTTCAAGACATTTTAATCGGTGTTTTATTAAGTTTGTTAACTGTTATTCTTCTCTATTTTCCAATCGTGACTGATAATGGGACTAATGTACAAATTAAAACTTTAGCAACGGTAATTGCAGTGATTTTTTTTGGAAGTACAACCTTAATTAGTTTATTTTTATGTAATGTCATATGGTTTTATCTTATTATCGGATTTAATTTCACATTCCTAATCGATTTTTTCTCGCTTTTTACTATTTTAATTATTGGCATTTGTATGAACAAAATAAAATGGAAAGAAAAAACTCGGATTGCAATAATTTTTCCGTTTATTGTTATATTTAAAATTTATGCTTTCTATTTAATCGATAAATGGATTTATCCTCCTATCGGTGAAATTGATTTACAAAGATTAATTCATACCATTTGTTATTGGATGATCATGTTTGTACCGGCTTTATTACTTAGTATTCACATTGCTAATCAGACTAGAAATACACAATCAAAATTAAAAAAATTGGAAAACATAGCGAGTATTGATGGATTAACTGGTCTGTATAATCGAAGATATTTTGATGAAAAATTACTAAAAGCGGCGCATGATTCTTATCGAAGTTCTAGAGAAATGACCCTGTTAATGATTGATGTTGATTATTTTAAAAAATACAATGATTTTTATGGTCATCCGCAAGGTGATGAATGCTTAAGAAAAATAGCGTTTATTTTACAGTTAGAGGTCGCATGTAAATCAGGATTATGTGCACGATATGGTGGGGAAGAGTTTTCAATATTATTACCAAAATCTACGCTTGAAGATGCAAGTATAATAGCAAATCGATTATGTCATTTAATAAAAAATCTTGATATCGAACATGAGCAATCAGATAAAAAAATTGTTACATTAAGTATTGGCCTAGCATCATTGAAAGCTACAAACAGTCAAGATTATCAAAAGCTTATAAAAAAAGCCGATTTGGCATTATATAAATCAAAGCATAATGGAAGAGATCAAGTGAGTTGCTAATAAAAACATCTAAAACTTTTAACAGTTTTAGATGTTTTTTGCTTTAGAACATTAAATCAATAAATGCTTCTTCTTTAAGTTGTGTAAAAATCTCTTTTGCTTTATCAAATTCTGATTTTTCGACGCACTCAATAATCGAATTATATAAACCAATGGTGTGAGGAATTCTATTTTTTCTAACATTAAAAACATTTGAAGATGTTGCTTCTTCGGTAAATCTCTTCCATAATTGATCAAGCATCTCAACAATTAGGTTGTTTTGAGAATTTAGTAAAAATGTTTTATAAAATTCGGTTAATGATCGATGATATTGATAAGCATCATCCGCATTGAATGCTTTTTCCATCGAAGCTGTTATTTCTCTTAGTAGTTTTACATTAAAAGCTATATGCTTTCTATCAGATTTTTCAACACAGAATACAGCAAAGCACCACTGAATTTCAATCATATTAATGATTTCGTTTAATGTGAAATGAGTATACATTACCGTTGTGCCATGAAAATTATTATGAGATAGAAAATCTTCGGATACAAGTCTACCTAGTGCTCTTCTAATCGGTGTTCTGCTCATTTGTAAATCAGATACAAGTGCTGTTTCTTTCAAGTGCATGCCAGTCGGATACTCACCTGAAAGTATTAGATCTTTTATTTTTTCATATGCAATTTGTTCTAATGTTTTTTCCTTTGCCATGTAGTTTCTCCTATAACATAGTGTATGTATTTCAATAAAATATTGTCTATTTTCCTATAGTATACTATTCATTAGTATACATTAAAAATGCAATTATAAAGCTGGCTGATGAAAATATTTCACTTAATGTTCTTTTTTGCCCTAAGGCAGAGTCCGTAATTACTATGAATAAGAAAGTACCGCCAAAAACTTCAATATAAATGTTATATTTATAGTTGAAGTTTTTGGCGGGGTGATGAGTTGGATTACGAATTAATAATAAATAGAGTTAAGGCTATTGCTTCTAGGATTAAAGAGATTGGTGGAGAGGTTCAAGAAGTCATTATTGATGAACCAGCTTCAATTGAACAAATTATCAAAACAGAGGAGCAACTTGGGATAAAGCTACCCGAAAGTTTCAAGAAAGTTCTCATTGAGTTTTCAGGGAATTTCAGCTTACGTTGGTTTTTACCTGATCATATGGAGCAGCCAAATGAATTCAGAGAAATTTTCTGTGGAACACCACACTGGAGTTTAGAACTTCTTCTGCAATCTGAAGAAGACCGTATGGGTTGGGTCGAAAATGTTTTTCCTAATCCTGAAGATGAATATGATGTCGTTTGGCATAACAAATTAGCTTTTTGTGAAGTAGGCAATGGTGATTACTTAGCCTTTGATCTGAAAAATAGTGTTGATGCTCCAATTGTCTATCTTAGTCACGATGATGGAGAAGGTCACGGGTATAAAATTGCAAATAACTTTGTGGAATTCATCGATCATTGGTCAAGATTAGCTTTTGTAGGGTGTGAGGATTGGCAATGGATACCTTTCACAACAAGCCCCGAAAGTGGGATAGAGCCAGATGGGGAAGCTGCAAAACGATTTAGAAAATGGTTTGAATTTGATATTTAAATGATAAAAAGAGCACTGATTTGTCCGATCAATGCTCTTTTTTTAATATTAATTATAATAAAAGACAGCTTTTTTACATCAATAGGCTGGAGAAATCGATTTAATTAATATTTTTTGTCGGAGTAATTCCTCTAAATCAATATTTAGAAGTGGACGACTAAAATAGAATCCTTGAACATCGTAACATTGAAGCTTATGGAGAAGATTAATTTGCTCTACTGTTTCGACCCCTTCAGCAATCACATTTATCTCTAAAGATTCAGCTAAAGAGACAATTGCTCGAATGATTGCGATCGTTTCTTTTGAAAATTCGAGTTTGTTAATAAAAGAACGATCGATTTTAATTGTATTTAAATTAAATTTTGTTAAATAGCTCAGTGAAGAATAACCCGTTCCAAAGTCATCCATTGCAATTTTAATGCCCAAATATTTCAATTGAGCTATTTTTTCATGAACATTTTTATTGTCTTGCATCGCAATGCTTTCGGTTATTTCAAGTT
Source organism: Bacillus sp. AFS002410 (assembly GCF_002556365.1). Lineage (NCBI taxonomy): Bacteria > Bacillati > Bacillota > Bacilli > Caryophanales > Bacillaceae > Bacillus > Bacillus sp. AFS002410. Next base: position 12,101 of record NZ_NUEU01000008.1, on the reverse strand, counting down.
CTAAATATTTAGCATTATAGCAAGTTTCTTCTAAAATTTCTAAGACATCACTTACAAAATTAGGGCTTTGAAACTGTTTTGATGAGATATTGACCGATATTTTGACTGGATCTAGATCAGCATCTTGCCAAGCTTTATTTTGTTTGCAAGCAGTACGTAGAACCCATTTTCCTAGTGGGATAATTGCTCCAATTTCTTCAGCTATAGGGATGAATTCTACAGGTGAGATCATTCCCATTGTTGGATGGTTCCATCGAATAAGAGCTTCTGTTCCAATTATTTTGCCAGTAAGTGTACTAATCTGCGGTTGATAAAGTAGGAAAAATTCATCTTTTTCAATTGCTTTTAAAATGCCGGTTTCTATAGTTAATTTTCGGATAAAATCATTTTCAATCGTGGGTGAGAACAATTTGTAATGAGTATTATGATCTGCTTTCGCATGATACATTGCCATGTCTGCATTTTTTAGTAAAGCTTCTATTGAATCTCCATCGGCTGGATATGAACTAATACCAATACTGGGTGTAATTGTAGAAACATTATTACCCAATTTATATGGCATTGATAATTCTTGAATAATTCTTTGAGCGATTGGCTCTGATTGACATTTGCATAGCTCAGGGAAATACAAGATAAACTCATCTCCGCTTTGACGTGAAACTACATCAGTTGATCTAATGCAAATTTTTAATCTTTCAGCGACTTGTTGTAGGAGAAGGTCGCCCATATTATGGCCCAATGAATCATTAATAAATTTAAAACGATCTAAATCAATAAAAAATATCGAAAAGTTATGCCTTTTTTGAGAAGACTCCATCAATGCTTGCTGAAGAGTTTCCTGCATATTCAGTCGATTCGGTAAACCGGTCAGTGTATCATAGTAGGCCAATTTTTGAATCGTTTCTTCCATATTCTTTTGATCTGTGATATCAGTTCGGATTGCAATATATTGATAAGGCTTTTCATTTTTTAAAAACGGTACAATAAACGTTTTTACCCAATAATAAGTGCCATCCTTAGCCTTATTTTTTACTTCACCCGACCAAACCTTACCTGAAGAAATGCTTCGCCACATTTTCTTAAAATAGGAAGGAGGATGATAATCTGAATTAATTATTTTATGAGTTTTACCAATCAATTCTTCTTTACTATACTTAGAAATCTCACAAAACTTGTCATTCACATAAGAAATAACACCTCGTTCATCAGTCACAGCGACAATAGAAGAGACGTCTAAAGCTAATTTAATATCTGCAAGCTCGTTCAATGAATTGTTTAATTCAATTTCGAGATTTTTTTGCTCTGTAATATCGGTACGAATTGCAATATATTGATAAGGCTTATCGTCTTTTAAAAAAGGTACAATAAACGTTTTTACCCAATAAAATGAGCCGTCTTTTGCTCTATTTTTAACTTCACCAGCCCACACATTTCCTAATGAGATGGTTTCCCACATATTAACAAAGAATTCTTTTGGGTGATGTTTAGAGTTAATAATGCGATGAGTTTTGCCAATCAATTCATCTCTACTATATTTGGAAATCTCACAAAACTTATCGTTTACATAAGTAATAACACCCCGATCATCTGTTACGACAACAATCGAAGAAACGTCAAGCGAAAATTTAATATCTGCTAATTCATTCAGTGAATTGTTTAATTCGATTTTATAAGGTAAATCATGATTAGTATTCAAAAAAAGCACCACCTGTTTGCTGGTTACAATTTATGACTAACTTATTATCAGAAATTGATAATAAATTGTGCTTGTATATGAAATTAATTTAACACGATTTATACAACTTGTATACAATTAGAATTCATGAATATTATTTTAGAATAATAGAAAGACTCTGCCATTTTGGCTACGAGTCTTTTAGGTCAAAATTCTGATATTATAATAAATCATTTATAATCGCTCTTTTAATATCACTATAAAGGTTTTTGGCTTCATCAAATTCCTTTTTTTCAAGATAGCAAACTAATTCTTCATAAGCAGCTAACGTTTGCAAAAAGGAATTTTTCCTAATTTGAAAGTATTTTATTGAACCAGCAGTAAATCTATTTAGTAATTTAGTCATCGTTTCCATTATTAAATCATTTTGAGAGGGCTGTAAGATTAAGTTATTAAAATGATTTACTTCATTAAAATATAATTCAGATTCTCCATCTAAAATTGCTAGTTTCATTTTCGTAAGGCTTTCTCGCATTTCTTCTATTGGAAAATCTAACTGTTTTCTTTTTGCTTTTTCAATACTTCCAGATCCTAAAAATAAACGAAATTCTATAAAATTAATCATCTCGATCATTGTGACTTGGATGTTTTGGACCATTGAACCTTGATGAGCGTAGTGTTTAATGAATCCGGAAGATTCTAAAGACATAAGTGCTCTTCGAATAGGAGTTCTACTCATGCCCAAATCATTTACTAAAGTTGCTTCAGTAATATATGTTCCAGGTTGATATTTTCCTGCGATGATTGCTTTTTTTATTTCATGAAATGCTTTTTGTTCAAGCGTAATATTATTGGACAATTTGTTCACCTTCCGATATTCATTTATTTATTTAATTAAACTCTAGATACGTTGTATTTATTTTTTTGAATTTCAAATGTAGTGTTGTAATTTTAAGAAACAATAACAATACAAAAAGTATACAATAATTTGTGGCAAATATGTGAATTTAGTTTTAAATAGATCACGAGGTAATTGATGAACAGATGTGAAACGTAGAGGCTGTCCATTTTCGGGCAGCCTCTTTTTTTACGTAGTATTAAAGAAAGTGCAAATAAGAATGTGAGAACTGCAAATAAACCAGTTGAAGGTGCAAATAAGAGATCAGAATCTGCAAATAAAAGTGGAAGTGCAAATAAAAATAGGGAATCTGCAATTAAAATTAGTGAAACTGCAATTAAATTTCTTAGAATTCTAAATTTGATAGTATATTGCCTATACCGGTTAGGGGTATATAGTGTATTTCACCGTAATAATTGGTCAAAAGTGGCTATTAATAAAAGGAAAATGCTAAGTTTGCTCTATTTCTAACTAGACCGACTAAAAAAATTGAGTAATCTGCTATAACTCAAAAAAATGGATAATAAAATCAACTATAAATAAGAAACACCGCTAAGATACCCTCCATTTTCCACCATCCAGTTTAAAACTGAAAAGAAGTGCCTCCCAGTCAGTTCCACAACTGTTAGGGCAGCCTTTTTCCAAATTAACTCAGCGTAAGAAAACCGTCATGTTATTTTTTTCCATAAAATTGAATAATTTCCATTCTCGATTCAAATTATAAAATAAAACCTATTAGGGGAACAGTATGAGAAATAATAATGATCGTGTGAAAGAGAATTCCTCTCAAAAAAATTGGATTGAAGAATTATCGAAATCAGATGATTTCACTTCCTTTACAACTTCAAGTGATGTTGAAGATCAGAGTGTTTATCGCGTCTACTTTTTTCGGACGTTAATTAGGTCTGAGATTATGCATGAGGAAGTACTTCCATATTTAACAAAGAATCTAACATTACAACAATTAAAATCTCAAATTCCGGTTCAACAACTGATTGTAACCACAGATAATTCTGTCGTAATCGAAAAGCTTCTTGAAGGTTATGTGTCAATTCAGTACGGAGATAATAAAACCGAGTGTTTACTTGCTGATGTTGCAAATAACATTTCAAGAACAATTGGTCCACCTTTAATGGAATCTACTACATTAGGTCCTCAGATTGGATTTGTAGAAGATTTAGTTATCAACATTAATTTAATTCGAAAAAAATTACCTATTTCGGATCTTCATATAAAGGAATTTAAGGTAGGGAAATTATCAAAAACCGGTGTTGCGGTGATCTATTTAAGCGAAATTGCTGATGAGGAAAATGTTAATACAGTAACCCAGCGGATTAATGATATCCAATATGATCATATTCCAGATAGTTCTTTTATTTCATCTATGATCGGGGATAATACACATTCTATTTTTCCACAATCGATTCCTACTGAAAGAATTGATCGTGCAGTCGCAGGGTTAACTGAAGGGAAAATTGTCATTATTGTGGATGGCTCACCAAATGTGCTACTGACTCCTGCATTAATTGATGAAACCTTCATTGCAATGGAAGATTATTATGTCAATTGGGTACTTGCTACATTTTTCCGATTGCTTAGAATGTTCGGTTTTGCACTTTCGATCTTTATAACGCCTTTTTATGTTGCTATTTTGACTTATCATTATGAATTGATTCCACCTCGCTTACTTGAATCATTAATACTTTCAAGGGCATCAGTGCCATTTCCGCCAATTATTGAGGTGTTATTTTTAGAAATTACAATCGAGCTAGTGAAGGAAGCGGGGCTTCGTTTACCATCAAAAATCGGGCAAACACTTGGTATTGTTGGCGGTATTGTTATTGGGCAAGCGGTTGTTGAAGCAAAGTTAACGAGTAATATTCTTTTAATTCTTGTCGGGCTAGGGACTCTTGCTTCATACACATCTGCAATTTATAAGTTTAACAATACAATTCGATTTATTAAATTTCCTGTGATCATAATGGCTCAATTAATTGGCCTTTTAGGGATATTTATGGGATTTATTTATTTAATAACTCATTTACTCCGATTAACATCTTTAGGAAGACCGTATATTGGAGCTTACCCTTTTAGAAAAACGACTGCGTTTGATTTATGGGTTAGGTTGCCATTTGCTGTTCAAAAAAAGAGACCAACAACTTTAAGACCAGCTAGTTTATTTCGGTCAACAAATGATATTAAAAGGCCAGGTCCACCAAGTGATTTTGATGAATAAAAATGAGGAGAGTTAATCATGGCAACTTATAGAAGACAACAGGTATCACCATATCTCCTGTTTTTTATTATTACAAGCTCACAAATAGGAGTAGGTGTTTTAGGATTTCAACGTATTATTGCAAAATATGCTGGTTATGATGCATGGATTAGTGTAATAATTGCTGGACTTATTGTTCATGCAGTTGTGTGGTTTATGTATAAATTATTAATTGCGGCAAAAGGAGATATTATTGATGCCCATAAGCAATTGTTTGGAAATATTATCGGTTCAACCTTTAGCTTAGTCATTATGGTTTATTATCTTCTTTTATCTATTTCTGTTTTAAGATTATATATTGAAATCGTTCAAGTTTGGATGTTTCCCACTCTTGCAACATGGGTATTGGCTACTATTATTTTATTTTTATTGTATTACATTATATCAGGTGGATTTCGAGTAGTAGTTGGAATTGCCTTTTTATCAGGAATCTTTACAGCACTGCTTTATGCTTTGTTGTTTCATTTGCCACATAAATATGTCCATATGGATAATATATTACCTTTTCTTGATCACTCATTTAAAGATTTGTTATTGTCTGCGAAACAGACAGTTTATACAATGGCAGGGTTTGAAATTTTACTAATGGTCTTTCCTTTTATTCGGAACGGAAACTCATCACAAAAATTTGCGCAGTTTGGAGTTGCTTTTTCAACATTAATTTTCACATTATCAGCTCTTACTACATTTTTACTTTTAAGTGAAAAACAAATTCAACATGTAATCTGGTCGAGAATATATATTGCCATGTTAATTCATTTTCCTTTTTTAGAAAGATTTGAATATATATTAATTTCGAGTTTTTTAATTAAAGTTATTTCAATTTTAGCTCTATCATTATGGGGTACAAGTAGAGGATTAAAATTAATTTTTAAATGGAAGCAAAAGTATGCATTAATCTTGATTAGTGTAATTAGTCTCATTGTTTGTCAATTACTTGAAACTCGCTATCAAATCAATGCATTTGCGGATTATACAAGTAAAATATCACTATATCTTTTTTATGTTTATATTCCACTATTTTCTATCATTTTTATGCTTACAAAGTCTAGGAAAGCGACACTATGAAAAAGTCCCTTCTTATCGTTATTATTTGTGCGACGTTATGCTTGAATGGTTGTTCACTTGTGCCAACTACAAATGTCAATCAACTCAATATTATTGAAGCTGCAGGATTTGACTTAGTAAATCCAAAACAAATTAAAGGAACCGTTGTTTTTCCAGTCTTTCGACCAACTGGACAGACTGAGTTTAATGTTTCTTCTGCAAATGGAGAAACGATAAAAAAAGTAAGAGAAAGACTTGATAGTCAAATGAGGTATCGGTTAATTTCTGGTCAACTTCGTGTCGTGACTTTTAGTTTGGAGTTAGCAAAAAAAGGGATATTTCCGATTATCGATACGTTTAATCGTGACCCAGCCGTTGGGAATATTATACAACTAGCAATAGTCGACGGGGAAACAGTGGACTTACTTTCATTAGAACAGTATTCAAAGGAAAACGTAGCTTTATATACCTATGATCTACTTCTACATAATTCTCAGACCGGACCATTTCCTTATACAGACTTCGCAACGTTTATCTATCAATATTTTGAAGTAGGGCAGGATGCCTATTTACCTGTTTTGAAAATAGTCAATGATAAAATTAAGTTAACTGGAATTGCTGTTTTTAAAAAAGATAAACTCATTACAATCATACCGTGGAAATATGCTTTCATTTTTAAAGGGATGGTGCAAGATTATAAACAAGGCTTACATCAGTTTAAAATTGATGGGGAATATGTAGCAATTGATAATTTAACTTCCAAAAGTAAATATAGTGTTAAAATCAAAAAAGGGAAACCAGAATTTACAATTCATCTGAATATGAATGCAAGAATTCAAGAATATACTGGTGACAAACCAATAATATTTCCTAAACATATTAAACAATTAAATAAAGCAATTCAAAAGGATGTTGAAGAAAACGCGAGGGGGCTCATTTCGCTTCTTCAAAAAAATAATGTTGATCCAATTGGATTAGGTTCAAAATTAGAAGCACATCAAAGAAACTTTAATTCAAAAAAATGGAGAAAACAGTATGCTAGTGCAAAAATAAAAGTAAAGGTTAAATTAGATATTCTTCATACTGGCGTAGTTGAATAGTTCTAAGGGCAATACAGAGGCGTCTTATGGTCGGAGTTGACTAAAGACGCTTCTATTTTATATTTTGAAAAAAATGGTATGTTAATTGTTCTTGAATTGTATACAAAGAAGGCAGAAGGTATGTTAATATAATAATGCGTAAAAATAAAGTAAGAATGCAAGTTGAGTATTCCTTTAATAATATAAATCTAATTTTATTTAAGTAATTCCTGGAGGGAATATGCTTTTTAAAAATATCTTTATTACCTATACGATTATTATTAGTTTTTTTTATTTAACTTCCTCTATTTTATGGGGTGGAGCTAGGGAAAAGTTAACTGGGAAATCAAAGTTACATGAATTTATTATTGGAGTTTTATTGAGTTTGTTGACAATTGTGCTAATCAATTTCCCAATTGTCACAGATCATGGTACGAATATACAAATCAGAGCTCTGGGTATAGAAATTGCAGCAATCTTTTTTGGGAATGTTACATTAATAACGATGTTCTTATTCGATTTAGTCGTGTTTTATTTTTTTAATGGATATAGTTATTCTTATAAATTAGATACGTCATTATTATTGATTATTTTATTAATAGGTTTTTTAATGAATTATCAAAAATGGTCGGAAAAGAAACGTTTTTTTATACTAACTCCTCTAATCATCCTTGTAAGATGTTATGGTTTTTATTTATTCGATAAATGGGTATTAGCGCCGATTGGTGAGATTGTTTTAGGAAGATTACTTCAAACAATGGGATATTGGATCTTAATGTTTGTGCCAGCTTTATTATTAAGCTACTTTATCGCATATCAAACACGAAATACTGAAATGAAATTAAAGAAGATGGAAAACATTGCAAATGTTGACGGTTTAACTGGGTTATATAATCGTAGATTTTTTGATAAACAACTTTTTAATAATTGTTCTAAGTCTTATAAAAATTCAATACCAATGTCTTTATTAATGATTGATGTAGATTATTTTAAAAATTATAACGATTTATATGGTCATCCAAAAGGTGATGAATGCTTAAAGAAGATTGCATTATGTCTGCAATCAGATACGACTAGTTCGTCAGGCATTGTTGCAAGGTATGGCGGAGAGGAATTTTCAATCTTGCTACCGAAAGCAAATCTTGACGATGCGATGAAAATAGGGACTCGTTTATGTAAAAATGTAAAAAAACTAAAGATTGAACATGAAGATTCTGAAAAAAAGGTAGTAACGTTAAGCATAGGTGTGGCATCACTAATTGCTGAAAGTGAAGAAGATATTAAAAAGCTAATTAAACATGCTGATCAAGCATTATACAAATCAAAGCATACTGGAAGAGATCAAGTGAGTTGTTATGATGATTAGAAAAACATCTTTAGTGCCATTTTCGAAAATGGTAATGATAGATGTTTTTTTTAGGTTCATTTTATTAATGGACTTAAATTAAATTGATTTAAAGCTTCGTTGACAAAATCGATATCATACAGTTTCTTTTCTACACAAAATCTTACGACTAAATCATTTTTATCACTGTTAGATAATGCGAAACCAGCAGCATTTAAGAGTTCTTCCATGTCCATTTTATTTAGCTCAAGTGCGAGCGATAAAGCAATAATTGTATTTTTTTTAGGAAGATAATTCGGATTGGAACGGATTTTTGAAAAATGTTTTCGATCAATTCCTGCTCGTTTATAGATGAACGGATCGCTGACGTTTTTTTCATCAATAAAGTTAAACAAGAGTTCTTTAAAAGTTGGTTTATGTTTCTGTGTGATGAACTCTTCAATTTCAATATGATCTATTTCATTTGAGCAAAAAAGCATTTCTTCAAAATGACGGTCTACATATATCTGTAATTCATGAAATAATTCTTGGTTAATCATTCGTTTATCTCCCTTCAAAAATGTCGCTTTTCAGGCGACCAATCCACTAATCAATCCAGTTACAATTATAACATCAAGAAATGAGGAGCTGATCAAAATGATTAACGATAAAACAGAAATTATCTTTTTGCTAGACAGAAGTGGCTCAATGGCAGGACTTGAAAGTGATACAATCGGTGGGTTTAATGCATTTATAAAAAAACAATGTAGTTTTGATGAAGAAACAATAGTAACTACTGTGCTTTTTGATGATCAATATGAGATTTTATGGGATGAGCTCAATGCAAACGAAGTAAAATTGACAGATAAAGAATATTTCGTGAGAGGAACTACAGCACTTTTAGATGCAGTAGGAAAAACCATAGTCAATGTTCGTAACAGATTATCAATAAGTAATGAAGAGGAGCAACCGGGTAAAGTAATCTTCGTCATTACAACTGATGGCTTAGAAAATGCGAGTACGGAATTTACTTATCGCAAAGTGAAAAATCTTATTCAGCAGCAACAATCAAAGGATGATTGGGAATTTATATTTATGGGAGCAAATATTGATGTAGCAAAAGAAGCCGATAGTTTAGGCATCATGAAAGAAAACGCGTATAGCTTCGAAGCTACTAATGAAGGTGTTGAAAGTCTGTATAACGTAATTAGTGAAGCAGTGACTAATAAGCGAAAATAATTTGAAAAAAATCTAGAAAGCCTAAAATTTAGGTTTTACTAGATTTTTTTGTACATAAAAATTCTTTAATGATAAATATGCAATTCGAATAATAATGATAGAATAGGGAACATAATACATTTTTAAAGGAGAGATATACATATGAAACAGCAAAGCTTAGATCATCATGTTCGATTTCACCCACTATTTCACTTTTTTGGAGCACCACTAGCACTAATCACAATTATTGGTTCAATCGTCAACTTATGTATTGCGATAAAAAATTGTGATCATATTTGGCTAGCGGTATTTATTCTATTTACTTCATTTTTATTAGTTATTTCATTTTTACTCACAAGAATGTACTCGAATAAAGTACAAGACCGTGTCATTCGAATGGAAGAAAATTTCCGTCATTTTACGTTAACAGGTAAACCGTTAAATCCAAAAACAACAATGGGGCAGATCATAGCATTACGATTTGCAAGCGATGAGGAGTTTGTCGAGTTAAGTGAAAAAGCAGTAAATGAAGGATTATCTTCAAAAGAAATCAAACAGAGTATTAAAAATTGGCGCGCGGATGAGTATCGAGTTTAAATTTATTTAAATGTACTCTTAATAAAGCAAACAAAAGTACCCTATAAAGTAGACTGTTTAAAGCGGTCTATTTAATAGGGTACTTTTTAAGTAACAAGTATAGTTGAACTATTATGTCTTATAAATGTATATAGTTGTCAAACCTTATTGAAATCTTTTAAAGCCTAAAAAATGTTGGTCCCAATATGTATTGTTTACATTAGAAATTGTTACACCTGAACTACTACTTGCATGGATAAACTCTGTGTTATTAATCATAATACCCATATGAGACGGCCCATAAGTATATGTATCTTTGAAAACGATTAAATCTCCAGGTTGAGCATTATTTACAGTTTTTAAGTTTGAGTTATTATACCAATAACCTGCAACATTTGTTCTTGGAAGTGACACGCCAAATTCTTTGAATACATATGAAATAAATCCACTACAATCAAATCCAGAAGGAGTTGCTCCACCCCAAACATAAGGTACATCTAAATACTTTTTTGAATATGTTATTAAACTTTGTACATTAAATGTTTGAGAGTTATCTGGTTGAGTGTTGTTTTGTTGAGAACTATTTGATTGAGAGTTATTTGAATTTGAACTTGTATTTGTTGCTTTTGCAACATAAGAAGCACTAATATACCCTGTTAAGCCATTAACTTTAACTTTGTACCAACCATTTACGCTAGAAATCACATCTAGTTTTTGATTTTTATTTACGCTACCTAAAATCTGATAAGAAGTACCAGCCCCAGATCTTATGTTGACACTACCTGTAGTAATGTAGTTCCCAGTGCTAACGACCGGATTACTATCGGTATTACTATTTGATTCAGTTACTTTTGCAACATAAGATGCGCTCATATACCCTGTTAAGCCATTAACTTTAACTTTATACCAGCCATTAGAGCTTGAAATCACATCTAATTTTTGATTTTTATTAACACTACCTATAATCTGATAATTTGTACCTGCCCCAGATCTAATGCGAACGCCATTACCAGTAGAAATATAGTTCCCCGAAGTGACTACTTGATTAGTACTACTATTCGATTCGGTTACTTTTTCAACATAAGTTGCACTCATATATCCTGTTATCCCATTAACTTTTACCTTATACCAGCCATTGGAATACGAGATTACTTCAATACTTTGCCCTTTATTAACACTACCTAAAATTTGATAAGAAGTACCAGCACCCGATCTAATGCGGACACCATTACCACTTGATTTATATGTATTTGTGTTTTCAGAAAAAGTTTGCGCACTAGATTGCAGTGTTTTCTTAGGATCAATTGACGTGGCAGCTTCTGTAGTGTTTGGAACTTGAATGGCCACAAATGTTGAGGCAAGTCCTACTAATGCCATAGAGTTCATTGTTCTCTTCTTTTTTCTCTCTTTTTTTAAATTTAACGTAATTAAGGTGTATCCTGACTTCGACTTCATTTCTAAATCTTCCCTCTTCCCAATACCTAAATACAACAAAGAAAAATCCCTTACCTCAAAGACTAGTAAGGGCAAATCTTAGATATACATGAATTTGGTAATTAATTAATTAAGAATGTGAGAACACATTAAGTCTAAATTCTAACATAACTTTATATGTGAGTTCACTTAATAAGGGGTAAATAATCAAAATATAACAAATTGGACAAATTTGTAATAATTAAATGTTTCTTGATTATTACTAAGATTATGGCTATTTTAATTGGAAATTTATGGTTTAAAATTAGATTAGACTCTCCATAAACAGGTTAGCTGACACTTTGAGATACGATTTAAAATTGTAATTGAGAAGGGGGGACGGGGTTCTGTTTTTTATTAGTAGTTAATATTATATTTCTGGAAAAGTAGTAGATTTCGAGCCATTTTTTTGAAATTAAGATTAAATTAAAGCAAATTTGTTAACTTTCCATTTGAATGTATCTATTTTGGAGGATAATTTAGTAAAAATACTATTACGAGTATGGTATTTTTTATATTTAATTGCGATTCTGGAA
>NZ_NUEU01000014.1:0-93911 GCF_002556365.1 Bacillus sp. AFS002410 | reverse complement strand
ATAAAAAAGAAGAATCGCAATTAAAATCTAGGAATCGCAAATAAAAATGAGGAATCGCAATTAAAATCCGAGATTCGCAAATAAGTTAATAAAATACATATACCGATAGGGGTATTTCACGCCAATTTTAACTTAAATAGAGCATTCTTTGTATGAAACTAGCAAATTTATTCTGGTTCGATCTAAAATGAGACGGATATAAGTTAAAACTACTTAATTTCTATGAAAAATAGGTAAAGCAAATTAAGAATACTAATGATATACCCTCTGGAGCAATGTCCATAAATTAGTAGGTTGTAAATAGAATTATACCGGTAAGGGCATTTCTTCCAAAAAGAAGGTCTTTTTTAAATTAAAACTAGCAAATTTGCTCTTATTCTATCTAAAATTGCTCCAAATCTCCGCTGAAATCTAGTAATGAAGGAAGAAGCTTCTCCTTAAAACAAAACACGCTGTCGAGATACCCCTCCGACAGCGCGTAATATTTAAATAAATGGTTTCTTTTGTTGAATGTGTAATGGCTCAAGTGCACGGTATAATATTTGTTCGTTATATTCTTCGATTTCTTTTTTTCTTGGGATGGGTTTTACGATTGATGGGTCGTCTGACCATGTTGTGGGTAACTTAACATTAGCAATTTTCTGCCATTTTTCAAGCCAATTACCCGGTATTAGTTCGGAAGTTGGTTGCTGATTTGTCATGGCTAGCCATACTTGTGACCAGGCTCTTGGTACTACTCTCCAGTAATCGTATCCTCCGCCGGTAACTGCGATCCATCTTCCGTTGCAATATTTATGGGCGATTTCGTGCGCTATTTTTGGGATTTCTTCAAATGTTTTCATTGTTGTACAGAGATGTGTTAATGGATCGTAACAGTGTGAATCAGAGCCATTTTGTGTGAGAATAACATCTGGTTTAAAGTATTGTGCTATATCAGATAAAGCTTTTTTATAGCTTGATAGGAATGAATCGTCTTCAGTGAATGCGTCAATTGGGAGATTAAATGAGTAACCAAACCCTTGGCCTTGTCCTCTTTCGGTTACAGCACCTGTCCCAGGGAACAAATATCTACCTGTTTCATGGATGGACAATGTGCAAACAGTTGGATCATCGTAAAATGCCCATTGAACTCCATCGCCATGGTGTGCGTCTGTATCTACATATAGAACTTTTAAGCCGTACTTTTTTTGTATGTATTTGATCGCGATGGCACAATCGTTATAAACGCAAAAACCAGAGGCTTTTCGTTTAAAACCGTGATGGAGCCCACCACCCAAATTAAAAGCATGATTAGATTTACCTTCTAAAACTGCGTCAACGGCAGTTAGTGTTCCACCAACAATTAGTGAGCTAGCTTCGTGCATATTTTTAAAAATTGGTGTATCTTCAGTGCCTAATCCAAATTGTTCAGCGATATTAGCACTAACCGGTTCGCGGCTTGCTTTTTTTACTTGTTCAATAAACTGTAAATCATGAAAAAGAAGAAGTTCTTCATCTGTTGCTAATCTGGGTGGAATAATATCGTGTTCATTTAATAGATTACTAGATTTTAATAATTCATAAACTAATTGAGAGCGAATCGGGTTAAATGGATGTTTTTCGTTGAACTGATATGCATGGTATTCTTCGCTATAAACTAAATAGGCATCCTTTTTCATCATGATTCACTCGCTTCATTTGGCCAAAGGATTTTATATCCTTCAGTTTTTAAAGTTTGAATGATTGTGATGGGGTTCATTGTCTGTATTCTAAATACAAGAACTTTATGATTAGTTTCCTTTGCAGGATAGACTAGGACACTTACGATATTAATATTTTCTTTTGAAAATACGTTTACTACATCACTTAAAATACCTGGATGGTCGTGGACTAAGATCTCGATTTGGGAGCTAGGCTGATATGCTCCTGTTAAAGTTACTAATGTATGTAATACATCGATTTCAGTAACGACTCCTATTAATTTTCCGCTAGATACTACTGGTAAACAGCCTATTTTATATTGATAGAAATAGGTTGCTACTTCTTCTACAAAGTCTATTGGACTGCAATTTATGACATTAGTCGTCATAATTTTTTCAACTTGTAATTCAAGAACAGTCGAACTGGCTTGTTGAAATAATGTCGAAGGTAAAGCATCTCGGACATCACGATCAGAAATGATTCCAATTACTTGTTTGTCGTCATTAATAATTGGAATATGACGAACTTCTCCTGTCCGAAAAATCGTAACTGCATCACCGATTGTATTTTCCTTTTTTAACGTAATGTTTGAACTGCGCATGATATCTTGAATAAGCATTCGATTAAATCCTACCTTTCGAGATTAAAGTTCAATTAGTACATATATCTTTGTAAAAAGCGTAAAGCGTCAAACGCTTGAATTTGTTCAGTTGTTACTCGTTTTCCAATCCTAACCATTAAACAGTTTGCTGGATGTGAACAGATTTCAGGATCATCAGTTGCAAATTGAATCAGTCCACCCGCATTCATCATTTTTTCCATCATTTTTCGATATTCCCATACATTTAATCCTGTGCCTTTTAAATCCCAATGCCAATAGTACTCAGTTGTGATAATAATATAATCTTCCATTGCATCATCTAGCATTGATAGAATAAGCATGTTTTTGGCAACCGAAAAACCTCGGAATTCAGGTATTACCTCAATTGCTCCAAGCTCAATTAAATTTTTTAATGTAGTTTTCGACCATCTTTCTAGTGGGTCTGGATATAAATATGTTACGTATCCTACGATTGTTTGATTAAGTCTAGCAATGATTATTCTTGCTTCAGGTAAACTAGCAATTTCAACAACTGCTTTATGTTGTTGTTCGGGTTGTCTAAAAGAAGTTAAGTTTTCATGAAAACGGTATGTTTCAAGTAAGGCAGACTCGACTGGTCCTTCTATAATTAACTCACCATGCTCAGTTTGAATCGTTTTTGAAAAATATTTTTTTGGGTGATCCAATGTATCTCACTCCCTGTAGAATACACCTTTTTTTATATCATACTAAAAAATGCAGAAAAGACATACAGGAAAAAAATCAGTGGATGTCTAATAGTAAATAATGTCTAATTTATTAAAAATACTGAAAATTTAATCTTATCAATGTATAATGATAGTAGAGAATATCAAGGAGGGATTTATATGAAAGTGGAAGCGCTTCCTGTAAAAAACGGGCAATTTAATTTAAAAAACTATGAGGAAACTTATAAAAATTTTAAATGGGAAGATGTAGAAAAAGAGTTTTCTTGGTATACAACACAAAAATATAATGCAGCTTTCGAGGCGATTGACCGTCATGCAAATTCTGATCGTAAAGATAAAGTCGCATTGTATTACAAAGATGATAAGAGAAATGAAAAATATACTTTTGAAGAAATGAAAAATAATTCAAACAAAGCTGCTAATGTGTTAAAGCAATTCGGTGATGTTGAAAAAGGTGACCGAGTATTTATCTTTATGCCTCGTCAACCTGAATTATATTTTGCTCTTTTAGGAGCTTTAAAATTAGGTGCTATTGTTGGACCTTTATTTGAAGCATTTATGGAAGGTGCAGTGAAGGATCGTTTAGAAGATAGTGAAGCTAAGGTATTAGTAACAACGCCTGAATTATTATCACGTGTACCAGTTAATGATTTACCTGCTTTAAAAACAATCTTCCTTATCGGTGATGATATTGAAGAAGGTGGTAAATTTGTAGATTTCAAAACTCGTTATAAAGAGGCAAAAACGGATTTTGAGATTACTTGGTTAAATCGTCATGATGGTTTAATTTTACATTATACTTCTGGTTCAACTGGCAAACCAAAAGGAGTTCTTCATGTTCAACAAGCAATGATCCAACACTATCAAACTGGTAAATGGGTGACGGATCTACAAAATGATGATGTTTATTGGTGTACAGCGGATCCAGGTTGGGTAACTGGTACATCATACGGTATTTTTGGACCGTGGTTAAATGGTGCTTCTAACGTAATCTTAGGTGGACGCTTCAGTCCAGATGCTTGGTATGAAACAATCCAAGAATTTGGTGTAACGGTTTGGTACAGTGCTCCTACAGCATTCCGCATGCTTATGGGTGCTGGAGAAGATTCTATTAAGAAATATGATTTAAGCTCTCTTCGTCATATTTTAAGTGTTGGTGAGCCTTTAAATCCTGAGGTAGTACGTTGGGGTGCGAAAGTATTTAATTTACGAATTCATGATAACTGGTGGATGACAGAAACTGGAGCTTCACTAATCTGTAACTATCCATGTATGACAATTCGCCCAGGTTCAATGGGTAAACCATTCCCTGGCATTGAAGCAGCAATTGTGGATAACAACGGGAATGAAGTTGCTCCTTATACAATGGGAAATCTAGCAATTAAAAAGGGTTGGCCATCGATGATGAATACAATTTGGAATAATGAAGCAAAATTCCAATCATATTTCTTAAATGAAGAGTGGTATGTTTCAGGTGATTCAGCTTATATGGATGAGGATGGATATTTCTGGTTCCAAGGACGAGTAGATGATGTAATTATGACTTCTGGTGAGCGAGTAGGGCCATTTGAAGTTGAAAGTAAGCTTGTCGAGCATCCGGCGATTGCAGAAGCAGGTGTAATCGGCATTCCAGATCCAGTACGCGGTGAAATTATTAAAGCATTTGTTGCTTTAAGAGATGGATTTGTTGCTTCAGATGAGTTGAAGGAAGAAATTCGTAATTTCGTTAAATTAGGTTTAGCAGCTCATGCAGCACCTAGACAAATAGAATTCCGAGATAAATTACCAAAAACTCGAAGCGGAAAAATTATGCGAAGAGTATTAAAAGCTTGGGAGTTAGACCTTCCAACAGGTGACTTATCAACTATGGAAGATTAATAAAAAAAACCATTGGAAAATTTTCCAATGGTTTTTTGTTGCTTAAAATTTCCGGTCGGAGCCACCGCCACCGGAACTTCCGCCGCCACCGCCTCTGTTGCCGCCACCGCCTGATGAATTTAAAAGAGCCGGTAATAAATTTATGATGAAGTAAGTAAGTACTCCATTGAAGAACATCATATCAATGATGATGATTACGATCACAACCGCAATGATAATGAAAACTTTTAAATTATCCCATAAAGTACTAGTTTTAGAATGACCAGTTTGATCAGAGCCTTTTAAAATAACGTTATACAATGATTTGTATGTGTTCGTTATTGCTAGAGACTCCTCACCTTTTTTTAAATATGGAATGGCACTTTGGTCGAGTATTTTTCCAGTGCGGATATCTGTTACAACGCCTTCTAAACCATACCCTACTTCAATTCTTATTTCTCTGTCTTTTTTGGCATAAAGCAGAAGAACACCATTGTTTTTCTTTTTATTACCTAATCCGTATTTTCGAAATGCTGTATTAGCATATTCTTTAATATCATTTCCCTCTAAACTTGGAATTGTTAAAACTGCAAGTTGAGCGGAAGTAGTATCTTCTAATTTTTTTCCTAATTGAATGAGCGTTTGTGTATCTTCTCTGTTAAGAACATTTGCATAATCTTGTACATAAATGTCACCTACTTGAGAGGGTACTTTAATTTCAGCACTCGCTCCAGTTGCAAAGGAAAAAAGAAATCCTATTAGGAAGATTGATGAGAGAAATTTTCTCATTTATTACCATCGCCACTAAAATCAACTTCTGGTGTAGCTTTATCTTTTTCAGATACTACAAAGTAATCCTTCTTCTCAAAACCAAACATTCCAGCTACAAGTACACCTGGGAATTTTTTAATTTTTTGATTGTAATCAGTTACAGCGTCATTATAGTCTTTACGAGCAACAGCTAATCGATTTTCTGTTCCTTCTAAGCTATCCATTAAAGCTTGGAAATTTTGATTTGATTTTAAATCAGGATAGTTTTCTACAACTACTAATAATCGACTAAGAGCTCCAGACAATTCTTGGTCAGCTTTACTTTTTTCAGCTGTTGTTTGTGCGCCAGCTAATTTTGCACGTGCATTTGTTACAGAAGCAATCACATCTTTTTCTTGTGTTGCATATCCTTTTACTGTATTTACTAAGTTTGGTATTAAATCTGAACGACGTTTAAGTTGATTATCGACTTGAGACATTTTATTTGTTACAGTCTCTTCTTTTGTAACAAAGCCATTATAGCTACCAACACCCATAAGGACTAGAACTACTACAATTATTAAAGCAATCCACATACCTTTATTTTTCAAGTAAAAACACTCCATTTCCAAAATATGTATTTTTAAAGATGTTAATATTAATATTTAACCATATTATTTGATTTAAAGCATTTTTATTCAAAAATTGCATGACAATTTATATAAAATTAATAAATAATTAATTATCTATTTGACTAAAACGTTTTATTTATGTTATAAATGTTTCATAACATTTTAATATTGAGCGTTGAAAGGCTTAGTAGTGTGAATGTATTGGATCAGAGAGCTAATGGTTGGTGAGAATTAGCACAAACATTGACATGAATTACACCCTGGAGCATTCTTTTTCGAAATTTGTATCGATTACAAATTAGGATTAGAACGGTTAACAGCCGTTAATTGTTTGAGAGGTAGCTTAATTTTTAGCTACAACTAGGGTGGTACCGCGATTTTAATTATTCGTCCCTACTGTTTAACAGTAGGGACTTTTTATTTTGTTTAGACGACGTATAGATGATCGAAGGGGTGGACTAAAAATGGAAAATATCTTACAAGATTTAGAATTTCGTGGATTAATTAATCAAATGACAGATGAAGAAGGTCTACAAAAATTATTAAGCGAAGAGTCTGTTTCATTATATTGTGGTTTTGACCCAACTGGTGATAGCTTACACATTGGACACTTATTACCAGTTTTAATGTTAAAAAGATTTCAAGTTGCAGGTCATAAACCAATTGGAGTAGTAGGTGGCGCAACAGGGATGATCGGTGACCCAAGTGGTAAAAAGGCAGAGCGTACGTTAAATACTGCTGATACAGTAAAATTGTTCAGTGAAAGAATTCGTACACAACTATTACCATTCTTAAGCTTTGAGGGTGAAAACGCTGCTAAAGTAGTTAATAACTATGATTGGACTGGGGAACTAGATGTTATTACTTTCTTACGTGACATCGGTAAAAACTTCGGATTAAATTACATGCTTGCGAAGGATTCAGTTGCATCTCGTTTAGAAGCAGGTATTTCGTTTACTGAATTTAGTTACATGATTTTACAATCATATGACTTCTTAAAATTATACCAAGACCATAACTGTAAATTACAAATTGGTGGTAGTGATCAATGGGGTAATATTACAGCTGGTATGGAATTAATCCGTAAAACAGAAGAGGATTCAAAAGCATTTGGACTTACAGTACCTTTAGTTACAAAAGCTGATGGTTCTAAATTTGGTAAAACTGAAGGTGGAGCAGTTTGGTTAGATCCTGAAAAAACAACTCCATACGAATTCTACCAATTCTGGATTAATACAGATGATCGTGATGTAGTTAAATACTTGAAATACTTCACTTTCCTATCAAAAGAGGAAATTTTAGAGCTTGAGAAACAATTTAATGAAGCACCTGAACAACGTGTTGCTCAAAAAGCATTAGCTGCTGAAGTAACTAAATTAGTTCATGGAGAAGAAGCTCTTGATCAGGCAATTAAAATTACAGAAGCACTATTTAGTGGAACTGTAAAAGAATTAACTGCTGCTGAAATTAAACAAGGTTTTAAAGATGTACCTTCATTTAATTTAAGTGATGCAGAAAAAGGCTTAGTAGATTTACTAGTTGAAGCAAAAATTTCTCCGTCAAAACGTCAAGCACGTGAAGATGTTCAAAACGGTGCTGTTTATGTAAATGGAGATCGTATTCAGGACGTTGCAAAAGTGTTATCTAAATCAGATGCAATTGAAGAACAATTTATCATTATCCGTCGTGGTAAAAAGAAATACCACTTGGTGACATTATAATATCGAACAAACAGTGAACGAAAAAGCAGTAATTTGATTGGGAGCAGTTCAGAGAGCGAGTGGTTGGTGAAAACTCGTCTGCACAATCAAATGAATTACATTTCGGGAGTTTTCTTTTCGTAGTTAGTTCATCTAATGAAGGAAAGAACGTAAGTCTACGTTACAGATTCGAGTGATAAGGAAAAGTACTAGTTTTAAGTATGTATTTCTTATAACTAGGGTGGTAACGCGATTGAGGTCGTCCCTATATTTAATAGGGAGGCCTCTTTTTTTTGTATTTTTTTTAAGAGGTGAGGAATCATGGAGATATTTGCAACAAAAGATTACGGAATATTGGCAAAACTCAATGAAGGTGTTCAGAATCTACATGCTGAATTGTTTCCAGAATTTTTTAAGGTTCACAATTTAGCTGAAATGACTGAGTTTTTTAAGAGTGTAGTAGATAAACCGGAGCATCATTTTTTCATCGTTAAAGATGTTGAAGAACTAATTGGTTATGCTTGGATTGAAGTAAAAGATATTCCTGAAGGACCTATTAAAAAAGCTTTTAGGCTAGGGTATGTTCATCAAATAAGTATAAACGAAGAAAAAAGAAATAAAGGTTACGGTTCATTTTTAATTCATAAAATTGCCTCGTTTGCACGCGATCATAATCTATCAAGAATTGAATTAGATTACTGGATCGATAATAAAAATGCAAGAAGTTTTTATGAGAAATTAGGGTTTGTAAAGTTTCGTGAACACGTATATATGGATGTATAAGTAGGGAGAGTATATAAAATGAAAAACATAGAATTAGGTGCGTTAATCGCACTGTTTACCGTTATTATGTCTAGTTGTCTAGTCTTTTTAAAGACTGATCCGCAAATTCCGCTTCTATTATGTGTAGTTAGTTTAGCTATATTTGGATTATTTAAAGGATTCAAGTGGGAACAGATTGAAAGTGGTATGAAAAAAGGAATTCAAAATGGATTGTCACCAACTTTAATCTTAATGATGATTGGTTTATTAATTGGCTCTTGGATGCTTAGTGGTACAGTTCCTACATTATTATTTTACGGAATTTCTGTTCTCTCAGCTAAGTGGTTTGCGATTAGCGCCATATTTATTACTATTATTGTTGCTAGTTTTACGGGGAGTACATTTACAACAATTGCTACAGTTGGGGTGGCTTTAATGGGAATTGCTCATATTATGGGAATTCCTCCTGCAATTGCAGCAGGTGCAATTATTAGTGGCGCATGTTTTGGGGATAAAATGTCACCCATTTCCGATACAACGAATTTCGTTCCAAGTATTTTAGGCATTAAGGTCAATGAACATATTCGCCACATGGCATATACAACAATTCCAGCCTTAATTGTTACTGTTATTTTATTTTTAATCATTGGTATGGGGCATGGAAATACAGATATGGCGCAAGTAACTGAAATGAAAAAAGCAATTTCTTCTAGCTTTGAAGTTAATCCTTTATTATTAATTCCATGTTTAATTGTTTTTATTATGGCATTTAAAGGTTTTTCAACTTTACCGACTATGACAGCTGGTATTGTTAGCTCATTAGTTTTATCATTTTTCATTCAAAAAGATATTACACTTACTAAAGTGTTCTCAACATTACAAAATGGTTTCCAATTAGATACAGGGAATGAAATGCTTAATTCAATTGTTAACCGTGGAGGATTACAATCAATGATGTGGTCTGTTTCATTGATTTTTATTGCTCTAGCTTTAGGTGGATTATTACAGGAGTTACGAGTATTCGAAACATTAATCCAATCGTTGTCTAACTTAAAACGTAGTGGAAATGTTATTGTTGCTAGTACATTGTCTGCAATGAGTGTGAACCTATTAACAGGTGAACAATACCTTTCAATTCTACTTCCTGGGCAATTATTAAAAGATGTTTTTATCAATAAAAATATTCCGCTTAAAAATTTATCTCGTGCATTAGAAGATGGGGGTACACTTTTTAACCCAATCGTACCTTGGAGTGTAAGTGGAGCATTCTTTGCTTCAACATTAGGAGTACCGGTTATTGATTATTTACCATTTTCGTTCGTGTTGTTTATTACTCCATTGTTTAGTATAGTAGCTGCTCTATTGGGTAAAGGTTTAAAGACAGAAATTAAAGGTGAAAATTCAAGAAATGCCGCATAAACAAATTCATTCTACGTAAACTAGTTTTTGTACGAACTGGTTAATGGAGGGAAAAGAATGAGTCATGCAGCTGGTGGTTCAAAGAAAAATCGTCCAAGTGATGCAAATCATGTAGATGCTAAAACGAAAGCTCACCAAAAGAGACTTTCTAAGGATCAACAAAATCCAATGGACTTAAAGTACCCAAGATAATTTATAAAGAATATTTAAGTCTAATCCCTTTTATAGTGAGTTGATACTCATTTAAAAGGGATTTTTCTATGTTACATATACCTAGTTCTTTAGAAGCTGAATGTTAAAGATTTATGTCACATATCAAATATTAATGAAATTCGCCTAATTTTTCGATAAAATAGAATTTATATTAAATTGATTTGAGGGGATAAATATAATGGGTTTTTTTAAATTAATTACATATACAATATTAATTGGAATATTAGGTTATTTATTTTGCATCGTATTCATTGGTGCAAATAGTTTTCTGCAATATAAGCATAAGGTTCCAAAAGATGCTGAGTATGTTATTGTACTAGGGGCTGGTTTGAAAAAAGATAAGCCTACTAGAGCGCTACGCTATCGGATTGAAACAGCGGCAAAGTATGCAAAAGAAAATACTAGTGCAAAAATTATTGTTTCAGGTGGAAAAGGAAAAGATGAATTAATATCAGAAGCAGAGTGTATGAAGGGTGAATTAATTAAATTGGGTATTGGAGAAGATCGAATTATTAAAGAAGATTTATCCACTAATACTTATGAAAATATGAAATACTCCAAAAAGCTTATAAATAATGCAAACGCAAAAGGGATCGTTGTATCAAATGATTATCACTTATTTAGATCTCTAAAATTAGCTAAAAAACAAGGTTTAAATGTGATTGGTCTTCCGGCAAAAACACCAAGAGTGATTATTCCAACAGCGTATTTTAGAGAATGTTTATCCATTTTAAAAGCAATATACTATAAACAAATATGAGTTGAAAATAGGCAATCTATCATTTTTTAAAAAACTATTAAGTAATTGTACCAATGTCCATTTCATTTTTTTAAATGAAACATTTTATATTATATGGATTTGCTTGTCCAAATAATATGAAAGGAGTGACGTTGATGTCAAAATTTTTATCAACAGGGGTATTAAGAAGACATTCTGATACTCAGTTCTTGACAGTAGAAGCTCTTAATCTTGACCCGGATGACTCTCGTTCAGTGAGTGTTTTTATGTTTGATTGGTCAAGTGGTTCACCAGTTATTCTTCCGATGGTTGATCCAACTACAATAACAATTCCGCCAAATCAATACAGAACATTTAGATCTTTCCAACTTCCACCAAACTTATTTGCTTATGAAGTAAGAATTCTTCATCCGAAAGATCGTGATGTTATCGTAAATGTATTTGGACTTAGTGACATTGCATTTGATCCTCAAGAAGGTAATAATGCACTGCAACATGATCTAGCGGTAGTGAAATTAAAATAATATAAAAAAGTTATTTTAATACACCTCTCATTTCCGCATAAGTAGCCCTTCCGAGTAAAGTCGGGGGCTTTTTTTATATAAATAAAACTCCCTATCAAAATTGATAGGGAGTTTTGATCGCTTTCTAAGAAGCGATATTATTAACGGTTGTAGAATTCAACGATAAGAGCTTCGTTGATTTCAGCTGGTAATTCAGAACGCTCTGGTAAGCGGTTGAAAGTACCTTCTAATTTGTCAGCGTTGAAAGTGATGTACTCAGGTACAAAGTTGTTAACTTCAACAGCTTCTTTAACTACAGCTAAGTTTTGTGATTTTTCACGTAAGCTAATAGTTTGGCCAATTTTAACGCGGAAAGATGGGATATCTACACGTTTGCCATCAACCATGATGTGACCGTGGTTAACTAATTGACGAGCAGCACGACGAGTACGAGCAAGACCCATACGGTAAACTACGTTGTCTAAACGAGTTTCTAATAAGATCATGAAGTTTTCACCATGTTTACCAGTTAATTTACCAGCGATATCAAATGTGCGACGGAATTGACGCTCATTAACACCGAACATGTGACGAAGTTTTTGCTTTTCTTGTAATTGTAAACCGTATTCTGATAATTTTTTACGTTGGTTTGGTCCGTGTTGACCTGGAGCGTAAGGGCGTTTTTCTAATTCTTTACCCGTTCCGCTTAATGAAATGCCTAAACGGCGAGATAATTTCCAAGTAGATCCTGTATAACGAGACATTGATTGTCTCCTCCTTTGAGTTTTTATTTTGGAGTAAAATAAAAACGTTCGTGTAGCCCCAGTCAGTTTATTTTGCTTTCATGTATCCTCGCTCCAGCAGCCAGAGTTACGCGATGACACCTCTAAAATAGTAGAGGAACAAAATAAAGATCAAGCCTGTGCTTACAACGCTGCGTTATTTTACACAAAAAATATTATAACCAAATAGTATAAAATAGTCAAGGGCAGTTTTAAAGATAAGATCGAATGAAAGTGAGAAGAATCGTATAATACCGCAATATGAAAATAATTACTCATGTAAGGATTTGAGTAATTAAATAAGGTTGAAACTTGTAATAACATACTCGTAAAGGGTTCATGAGTTAAAAAGAGAGAGGAAATATGAAATATATTAACTCATAAAGGGTTCATGAGTTAAGAAAAGAGCAAGAAGAAGAAAATAATTAACTCATAGAGGGTTCATGAGTTAAAAAAAGAGGCAGAAGAAGAAAATAATTAACTCATAAAAGGCTCAGAGTAAGTAAAAAAGCAAAAATCCGAAAAAATGTTACTCATAAAGGGTTCATGAGTAAGTAAAAGGTCAGAAACCTACAAAAATGTTACTCATAGAAGGTTCATGAGTAAGTAAAAAGGCAAAAAAAAGAAAAATAGTATTTCATGAGTAAGTAAAAAAGCACAAATCTGAAAACAGAATACTTATATCAGGTCGTAGCTTTTCTCTAAGTGAAGGGGATTGATAAGTTGCTTTATCATATGCTTTTTTTATTGAAGTTCTTGATTGGAACGGAAGGATTCTCGACTCCTATGGGAGATGCGGGAAGGCTGAGACCCTGCAGGCGCGCCGAGAAGGCTTAGGTCTCGCCCCATGGAAAGCGAGAATCCTGTAGTGGAAATCAACATCATACAGCTTCTTTTACATTGAAAATATTGCTGTCTGTTTGACAAACTCTCTTTCCAACAACATAAAAAAAGAAATCCATTTTCAGGATTTCTTTTTGAAACTCTTATTGAATTGTTTCCTCAATTAAATTAACAATCGCTTGAAGATATTGTTGGTCAACTTCATCAAAACGATTGAATTCTGGGCTATCGATATCTAGAACGCCAACTACTTCTCCGTTGTGCATTACAGGAATAACAATCTCCGAATTTGAAGCAGCATCACAAGCAATGTGTCCAGGGAAATCGTGTACATTATCGATTCTTTGAACTGTTTTAGTTTGAGCAGATGTACCGCAAACTCCCTTGCCGTATGGTATACGTACGCATGCAGGAAGTCCTACAAATGGACCTAAAACTAATTCATCGCGATCGCCATCTTTTAAATAAAATCCAACCCAATTTATTCTATCTAAAAATTGATTTAATAAAGCTGATGTATTTGCTAAATTAGCAATTAAGTTATGCTCATCGTAGATTAGAGCTTTAACTTGAGATGTAAGAGTATTGTATTGTTGTTCTTTCGTTCCTGAATATTCGACTTTTTGAAACATTTGTAGACCCCTTTCCCTATTTCATGTGAAATATCATAGCATATTTCGAAATAATACTGGTAATTTTGTCGACCGATTTGTAGAGGAATTTATCAAAATTTCTCTAATTAATTAAGCTATTGATGTTGTAGAAGAGGGTGACGAGTGTGGAGCAAGATAAACTTGCAACTAAAAGAAAAGTCATCGAGACAGCGCTTACTTTATTTAAAGTTAATGGATATCATGGCACTTCAGTGAGAGATATTTCTAAAAAGGCTAATGTTAATATCGCAACGATTTCATATTATTTTAAAGGTAAACAAGGATTACTTGAACATATCATAGTAGAATTTTTAGAAGGCTACGTAAAGATTTTAGATCAACATTGTTTATTATTGTATGATAAAAATGCAAAAAAAATTTTAAAAGATTTAGTTGAAGATGTACTGAATTATTATTATATAAAGAAAGAATCTACGTCGATTTTTTATAGGGAATTAACATTAGACTCTGTATTTATTCGAGAAATCATGATTACTTATTTAACGCGGGAGCGTTATATTTTTTCTCAAATTTATGATGCAATTCGTTATTCAAATTCAAAAGTTACGATGCCATTTTCAGTTTTTTTTGTGCAATTAAAATCATTTTTATCTACACCATACTTATTTCCAGGCTATTTAAATGAAGTTTTGTATATTCAGCAAAATGACTTGTATTTTTTTGAAAGATATAAAGAGTATGTAGAGAAATGGATTGAATCACTACTAGAAACGGATGAGAATATCATTAGCCATGTTGAGCTTTCATCCTAATAGATCGCCTTTTTCATTATGAGCAATCACAATGGAAAGGCGTTTTTCGTTGATTGAAATTTTGAATTTTCTACAAGTTTTTACAGGGTATATTATAGTTTGATAAAAATATGAAAAAATTGAAAAAATTAGGCCAAAAATCAACTGTCTCATGTTATTATTAACTATGACCTTAATAAAGAGTGAAATAATGACGTACATATAAATAGATCTAGATGGCAAGTAGAGGAGGTACATCAGGGAAATGACATTCTATGTAATTTTAGTCGTAATTAGTATTGTTATCGCATTGATGATTGTAGCCTTAACAATTCGACAACGTTTATACAAGAGACTCGATGAACTAGAGGCATGGAAAATGCAGTTAATGAGTAAGCCCGTAACGGATGAACTTTCAAAACTTAAGGCATTAAATATGACTGGACAAACAGAAGAGCTTTTTGAAAAATGGAGAACTGATTGGGATGAAATAGTTACAGCTTTTATACCGAAAGTAACTGATTCACTCCAAGAAATTGATGAAGCAATTAACAAGTATCATTTCATGAAAGCAAAAGCTGGAATTACGGAACTTGAAGCGCGCTTGAATGAAGCTGAGACAAGTGTAGAATTAATTCTAAATGAAGTAAGTGACTTAGTTGGTAGTGAAGAACAAAATAATTCAGATATTGAAAAGTTAAATCAAGAATATCTTGAGCAAAGAAAACTTTTACTAACACATCGTCATCTATATTCTATCTCTGAAACTCAGTTAGAAGAAAAAATGGACGAAATAAAGCAACAAGTTCAATTGTTTAATGAAACGACTGAAAACGGTAATTATTTAGAAGCAAGAGAATTAGTGAAGCATATAAGTGATGAAGTGAATACTTTAAAAGTAAATATGCAAATCATACCAGATTTATATATTGAATCCACTACGACAATGCCGTCTCAAATACATAATCTTTCAGATGGTTTAAAGCAAATGAAAGCAGATGGATATGCGCTTGACTTTGAGTTATTAGAAAATGAAACAATTGAATGTTCAAAAATCTGTATCGACTGTGTTGAGCTAATTAAAAAGCTTGAAATCACTGAAGCAAACGACAAGCTTGAATTAGTAAAAGCAAAAGTTGATGCAATCTACGATTTATTAGAAAAAGAAGTTGAGAGTAAATACGTAGTAGAAAAAGAAATTTGGACTTCGCAGGAAGAAATTCTAGAAATTAGAGAAAATAATTTGAAAACAAAAGAAGAGACTCAATTAGTTCAACAAATTTATGAGCTAAGTGATGAAGATACTAAAGCTCAAAAATTAGTTGAAAAGCAGGTAAGTATCATTACAAAGCGATTCGAGCTATTACAAATTCGAGTGGCTGAACAAGATCTTGCATTTTCAGTTATAAGAAATGAGTTAGATCTATTGAAAAATCAGATGGAAGAAGTGAAGGAATCTCATTTAGCGTATGTTGAAATGTTGAAAGCACTTCGAAAAGATGAACTGCAAGCACGCGATCAGCTGATTGATATGAAGCGCCTAATGTTAGAGGTCAAACGTCTTGTTCAAATTTCTAATTTGCCTGGAATGCCAGTTTCTTCTATGAAACAAATTCAAGACGCTCATGACAGTATGCAAAGGGTTTATTTAGAATTAGAGAAAAAACCATTAAAAATGACAACTGTTTCGTCTTTATTAGAACAAGCTGCAACAGCTGTAAATGATTGTTATAAAGAAACGAAATATATGATTGAACAAGGATATTTCGTTGAAAAAGTAATACAATATGGAAATCGCTATAGAAGTAATAATGTACAAATGGCAACGTCAATGGACAAAGCAGAACAGTTATTTAGAGAATTCCAATATAATGAAGCTCTAGAAGAAGCTGCTGTCTCAATTGAAAATGTCGAGCCAGGTGCAATTGATAAATTACAAGAAATACTAAATGAACAAAAGTACACACTACCCCTATAGATGCAAATCTTAGGGGTTTCGTCTGTTTTCAGATATAATGAAAAATGGACTCAAGCAATATGGAGGTTACGGAAGAATTATGATTTATTTTGATAATAGTGCTACTACTAAACCTTATAAAGAGGTGTTAGATACATATATTACAGTTTCGGACCAGTTTTTTGGAAATCCTTCTTCGATTCATAAACTTGGTGGGCGGTCTGAGCAATTACTGTCAAAAGCTAGAAATCAAATTGCAGAGCTTTTATCGGTTCAGCCATCAGAGATCATCTTTACATCAGGTGGAACAGAAGGTAATAATTTAGCTATTAAAGGTACTGCCATGATGCACCGTTCAAGAGGGAAACATCTTATTACAACTGAAATTGAACATCCATCAATCTATGAAGCATATAAACAGTTAGAGGAACTTGGATTTGAAGTAACTTATTTAACTCCAAATGAGGATGGGTTTATTTCTGTCGAGGAACTAAAAGAAGCTTTAAGAGATGATACTATACTTGTTTCTGTCATTCATGTAAATAATGAAACAGGAGCAATTCAGCCCATAAATGAAATCGGACAATTATTAAAGGATTATCCAAAAGTATTTTTCCATGTTGATGCTGTACAAGGTATTGGAAAAGTTCCGTTAACGATAAAGCAGTCTGCAATCGATTTGTTAACGATTTCTGGCCATAAATTTCATAGTGTAAAAGGGACGGGGATTTTATATATTAGAGAGGGTGTAACATTATCTTCTTTAATGACAGGTGGTTCACAGGAAAGAGAGATTCGTTCAGGGACGGAAAATCTAGCTGGAATAGTTGCGATGGCAAAAGCTTTAAGAATTACGCTAGAAAAACAAAAAACGATGAAAAATCACTTAATTAAGATGAGAAATGGGCTAATTCAACAGTTAGAGCTAATTGACGGAGCCGTAATGAATTCACCAGAATCAAATTTTGCCCCTCATATAATAAATATTTCATTTGTAGGATTAAAGCCTGAAGTAATTGTCCATGCTCTATCTGAAGAAAATGTTTTTATTTCTACAAAATCAGCATGTTCTTCGAAAACTTTTGAAATCAGCCGTGTTTTACAGAGTATGGGTAAAAGCGAGAAAGTTGCGAGTAGTGCTGTCAGAATTAGTCTTTCTTATGAAAATACGATGAATGAAGTAGAGCAATTTAATAACATAATTAAAGAAGTAATAAAAAATTTATATAAAGTAATGAGGTAACAGCATGAATGTAGAATATATTTTAATTCGTTATGGAGAAATGACTACAAAAGGGAAAAACCGAGGTAGATTTACAAGTATATTAAGAGAAAATGTTAGTAAACGTTTAAAAGCTTTTGAAAAACTAAAAATTACTACGACACGTGATCGTATGTATATAAAATTAAATGGTGAAGACCATGAAAAAGTTGCTGCAAATTTAAAAGAAGTTTTTGGAATTCATACGTTTAGTTTTGCTAGGAAAGTTGATACTGAATTAGATGCCATTAAAGTAGGTGCTCTTGAAGCGGTTAATGAGCTTGGTGATAGTGTTAAAACGTTTAAAGTGAATGTACAGCGTAGTTATAAACAATTTCCATTAAATACACCACAGCTTAATCGTGAGCTTGGTGGGTATATACTTCAAAATACAGATCATTTAACTGTTGATGTACATAATCCAGATGTAGCTGTTCGTGTAGAAGTACGTGATGATGCTACGTATATTACTTGTGGAGAAGAATATGGTGCAGGTGGATATCCAGTTGGAGTTGGCGGAAAAGTTATGTTATTACTTTCAGGAGGAATTGACAGTCCTGTAGCAGCATATATGTTGTTAAAACGAGGCGTATCAATTGAAGCGATTCATTTTGAAAGTCCTCCATTTACGAGTGATCGTGCGAAACAAAAAGTAATGGATTTATCAAGTAAACTAACTAGATATTGTAGACGTGTAACTTTACATGTTATTCCTTTTACTGAAATTCAAAAAGCGATTCATAAGGAAATGCCAGCAAGCTACACTATGACGATCATGAGACGAGTTATGCTTCGAATTGCTGAGCAAGTTTCTATGAATCGAAAAGCACTAGCTTTAGCTACTGGTGAAAGCTTAGGTCAAGTAGCAAGTCAGACGTTGGAAAGTATGCATACGATCAATGAAGTAACGAATTATCCAGTTCTAAGACCGCTATTAGCGATGGATAAATTAGAGATTATGGAAATCGCTAAGAAAATTGATACGTATGATATTAGTATTAGACCATACGAGGATTGCTGTACAATCTTCACTCCATCTAATCCAACTACAAAACCAAAACGTGACAAAGTGGCTCGTTTTGAAAGTCGTTTTGACTTTACAGAACTAATTAATGAAGCCGTTAGCAATAGAGAATCAATCATTTTTGAAAACGAAATGATTCGAACTCAATCTTCAACGAAAGAAGAAGAAATCGATATCGACGCACTTTTATAATAATTACTAAAAATTACCAGTAAAATTATGAATGAAGTCATGTGTTTTATCACACTCTATATTCACAAGGAGGTGACAACACATGACAAATAGAAATAATTCAAGTAATTCATTAGTAGCACCTGGTGCGCAAGCAGCATTAGACGCAATGAAGTATGAGATTGCTACAGAGTTTGGCGTACAACTTGGCCCTGATTCTACTTCTCGCGCGAATGGTTCTGTTGGTGGTGAAATCACAAAACGTTTAGTACAAATGGCTGAACAAAGCCTTGGTGGATATTCAAAATAATAAATTTAAATAATTATGGATTAAGGGGTAGGGTCAAACCTACCCCTTTTCTATTTGTCTTTGTCTTTCTCTTTCTCGATGATTTAGTATCGAGATCAATCTTTGCTATAATAGAGAGAATAAATTGAAGGAGAGACCTGTTCATGTCATACATTGAAAATGAAATTATTAGAATTACAACTAAATCCGGGGGAGCAGAGTTAACAGGTATCTATCATAAAAAGGATGGGCTAAATTATTTATGGAACGCTAATCCTGCTTATTGGGGGAGACATGCACCTGTTTTATTTCCGAATGTAGGTAAATTAATTGATAATCAATATAAAGTGGAAAATCATATTTATGAGCTTTCTCAGCATGGCTTTGCAAGAGATATGGATTTTAAATTAACTGATCTAAAAGAAGATGAAATCAATTATGAGTTAAAAAGTAGTGAACAAACCCTTTTAAAGTATCCATTTCAATTTACGTTAAATATTAATTATAAAGTAAAGGATAATACTGTTTTTATTAAGAATGTCGTAACGAATAATGATCAGAAATCAATGCCGTTTTCAATAGGTGCTCATCCAGCTTTTAATATTCCTCTCAAGGAAGGTGAAACTTTTGAGGACTATTATTTACAATTTGAAGAAGAAGAAAAATTAGAAACAATTAAATTAGAAGGACCTTATCGAAATGGCAAAAGAGAACTGATCGCTCAAAATATAAAGAATTTACCTTTAACTCGAGAGCTGTTTAAAGATGATGCTTTAATATTTGAAAAGCTGAATAAAAATGTAATGACGATTCGTTCGAAAAATCACAGTAGTATGATTAAAGTAAATTTCGAAGGTTTTCCATACGTAGGAATATGGACAACACAAACTGCGCCATTTCTATGCATCGAACCATGGTATGGAATTGCAGATGAAATTGGTCCAGTAAAAGAAATGAAAAACAAACTAGGTATTCAAAATTTAAATCCTAATGAAACGTTTACTTGTACTTACAGTATTACAGTTGGTAGTTGAATAGAAAGATTTAGATCATAAGAAGTGAAACCATCTATCTAGGTGGTTTATTTTTTTTGTGCATTTTTGTTTAAATTTTCTGAAAAATAGTCGATAATTAGCAGGAATTGACGATATAATTAACGAAACCATTATTATTCTATTTTGCAAAATTCGAAATATAATTTTAGTAATGATCAAAAGGAGGACTAACTAAGATGAACGGAACAAGTTTAATAGCTCCAAAAGTATATAATCTAGTATGGGAAATTGAAAAATTTGCAACAACGGATAAAGTAGCGTTGAAATGGGTTGATTCAAACGGTGAATCCAATCAGATAACATATAAGGAACTTTATAATAAAGTTCATCAATATGCTTTTACATTTAAAAATAGTGGCATTGAAAAAGGGGACAAACTTTTTGTAATGATGCCTAGATGTATAGAGACTTATGTAGTTTATTTAGCAATCTTAAAAATCGGATGTGTTGTCATCCCAGGTTCTGAAATGTTAACTGTTAAGGATATTCAATATCGTCTAGAACATAGTGATGTTAAAGCGATTGTATCGCATGATGAATATATAGGTACATTTAGTGAAATTGCTAAAAGTGGAAAATATAAATTATTTACAATCCATAATCAACAAACTGTGTGGACTTCATTAAATGATCAAGCGATTAGCGGAGCACACGTATTAACTGTAGAAACAAAAAGTGATGACTTAGCATTTATTTCGTATACATCTGGAACGACTGGCAATCCAAAAGGAGTTGTACATACTCACAGTTGGGGATATGCGCATATTCGAACTGTTGCTTCAAATTGGTTAGATGTTACTGAGGAGGACACTGTATGGGCGACTGCAGGTCCAGGATGGCAAAAGTGGATCTGGAGCCCGTTTTTAGCAACGTTAGGAAGTGGGGCAACAGGGTTCTTTTATGAAGGGAAATTTGATGCAAATACTTTCTTAACATTACTTAAAGAACAAAATATAACAGTATTTTGCAGTACGCCAACCGAATATCGATTTATGGCTAAGGTTGATAATTTAGATCAATATCAATTACCAGCATTAAGAAGTGCTGTTTCAGCGGGTGAACCATTAAATCAAGAGGTAATCCGTACATTTAAAAAACATTTTAATGTTGATGTAAGAGATGGGTATGGACAAACTGAAAATACTTTATTAATTGGAACGATGAAGGACATTAAAGCAAAGGTAGGTTCAATGGGAATTCCTACACCTGGTAACCTAGTTGAAATCGTGGATGATGAAGGAAATCCGGTCGGATTTAATGAAGTAGGACATATTGCAGTGCATTTAAGCTCTCCTGCTCTTTTTAAACACTATTATAATGATATGGAGCGAACAAATGCACAAAAAAAAGGTGAGTATTACTTAACTGGCGATCGAGCTAAAAAAGATGAAGATGGTTACTATTGGTTCGATGGACGTAGTGACGATATTATCATTAGCTCAGGTTATACAATTGGTCCTTTTGAAATAGAAGATGCTCTTGTACAACACAAGCTTGTAAAGGAATGTGCAGTCGTTGCAAGTCCTGATCCTTTACGTGGAAATATTGTAAAGGCATTTGTTGTATTGACAGAGAATACCCAAAATCAAGAAGATTTAATTTCAGAACTACAAGAGCACGTTAAAAAAATTACTGCACCATATAAATATCCACGTAAAATTGAATTTGTTCAAGAGCTACCGAAAACAACTTCTGGTAAAATCCGAAGAATAGAGCTGCGTGCAATGGAACAATTACGTGAATCGAATTGAGTAAATACTTATGTTAAAATGAGGGGGAATTCCCTCATTTTTTCATATTAAGAAAGTACAAAGGTGAGGGAAAGTTTAAGTTTATACGCCTAAGGGCTCGCTAACCGGCGAG
The DNA here is from genome assembly GCF_002556365.1 of Bacillus sp. AFS002410. Lineage (NCBI taxonomy): Bacteria > Bacillati > Bacillota > Bacilli > Caryophanales > Bacillaceae > Bacillus > Bacillus sp. AFS002410. Next base: position 71,698 of record NZ_NUEU01000014.1, on the reverse strand, counting down.
TTTTCTTTATTTTTGTTTGGAAAAAATAACGAATTAGCAAAGGGATGGTGGTTTTTAGATGAAAAAGCTTTGGTATAATGGTTTATTTTATACGATGGAAAGTGAAGGGGAAAAGGTAGAGTCAATTATTACGGAAGATGACCGAATTGTAAAAACTGGGACATATAATTCGCTATTATCTTATTTAGATGGCGAACAATTTGAGAAGATTGATTGTAATGGGAAAACTGGTTTTCCTGGATTTATTGATAGTCATTTACATTTAATTGGACATGGTGAAGCGAAAAATCGCGTCGACTTGACTAAATGTAGTACATATAGTGAAATGCTAGAGCGTATGAAAAAAGCAGTTAGTGAATCAGGTTCTAATGAATGGATTATAGGTGAGGGATGGAACGAAAATGAATGGGATTCAATACCAACTTTTAGTATCGACGATTTAAATCGATTATCGAATACAAATCCGATTGTGTTAAAAAGGACTTGTCGACATGTCTATTTTGTCAATTCTCTTGCACTTAATAAAGCAAGTATAAATGACGATATGCAGATTGAAGGTGGACAAATTGGATTCTCCGAGGATGGACAGTTAAACGGTTTATTGTATGATGAAGCTGTCAATTTAGTCCTTAAAGCAATGCCGGCACCTGATGATCTATATTTGTCAAAAGCAATTATTTCCGCAATAAAAGATTGTTATCAACATGGTATTGTTGGTGCCGTTACGGAGGATTTATCTTACTATGGTAATGCCAATTTAGTCATTGATTTATATGAACAACTTTTAAATGAAGTTCCATTCCATACTCATGTCTTAATTCATCACACGACTTTAGATGAAGTTAAAGATAGATTACATAGCGGAAATAGAAATGTATCTTTCGGAGGCGTAAAAGCATTTATTGATGGTTCATTTGGTGGTAGAACAGCCCTGCTTGAAAAACCTTATGAAGACGACAATAGGATCACTGGATTACAGGTGACTTCCCCAGAAAAATTAGAAGTAATTACGAAAAAAGCACGTGAAAATAATTTGCCAATTGCATTTCATATGATTGGTGACTTAGCTGTAAGGCAAGGTATTGATGCAGTTAAAAAGTATCCTAATAAAGATAAACTACCAGATCGATTTATTCATTGTGCTCTTTTATCACCTAAGCTAATTGAGGAAATGAAAAAACTAAATATCGTTGTTGATGTACAAACGTCATTTTTATATGCTGATTACCCATGGTTAGTAGATCGAATCGGAAATAGTAGAAACCACTATGCATTCTTGATGAAATCTTTACTAAATGAATCAATTGCTTTAGCGAACGGGTCAGATACACCGATTGATACAGTTAATCCATGGCAAGGAATTTATACAGCGGTTACTCGAAAAGCAAAAAACGGAGAAGTCTATAATATTCAAGAAGCAATTAGCTTGTACGAAGCAATTAAACTTTATACAGTTGATAGTGCGGCATCATTCGGTCAAGATGACAAAAGAGGATTAATAAAAGAAGGGTATTTCGCTGATTTTATTCTGTTTGATGAAGATCCCTTTGAGTTAGATCCAGACAGTCTACTATCTGTAAAATGTAGTGAAACTATTTGCCGAGGAAATATTGTTTATAGAAAGTCAGAAGAGCGATATTAATGGCTGGATGATCAATCATTAGATATTGAAACTATATCAACATAACCCAATAATTTATCAATAAAAATCTTTTTTATCAACAAATTTCACAAATCGTTCGAATACAACTCAATAGTTCAACACTCTAAAAGAATGGTATTTAAATTTACCGTTCTTTTTTTGTTTATCCAGTTACTGGTTTGCCTATACTGTTACAAAAAAGGGTGGTTTTTTGCTTTATATATACTCTATTCTAATTTTTATTGCATTCCTAGTGTTTCTGTTAATACTCTTTGTACTTTTTATTAATATGAAAGTAGTTATTAACAGTGTCTATACAAAAGAAGAACGGTTTATGAATGTTAAACTTTCTATTTTGAAAAACTTAATACATTTTAACTTTACAGTTCCTTTAAAAAGACCAAAAGAAGTTAAGGAAGATGTGTCGGATTTAGAGAAGAAAAGGGATATCTCTGTCTTTCAACAAATTGATTTTTTCATAAATCTATATTCGAATGGACATACTATCATTACGAAATTTCTAAGGTCTGTACAAATTTACAATTTAACTTACCATATTCATTTTGGTGTTGGAAACTCTGCTTTAACAGGGATATCGATCGGAACGGCTTATAGTGCAATCGGAATTTTAGAAAACTTATTGAGCAAATTTACGGTTTTACATCATCCTCCAACGATCGATATTACACCGAACTATTATACAAATATAATGGAAACGACTGGTAAAATCAGGTTTTCATTTTCGGTACGAAAGGCAGTATTTGCGGGATTATTATTTTTAAAAGCATATTTGAAAACTAGAAAAGAATTTAAAGCAACACATCCAATCGAAACTAATTAGAGGTGATTAACAATGAGTCAACATCCTATTGGAGACTTAATGCACGCAGCAATGGAAAACTTATCAGCAATGATTAATGTTAATACGATTATTGGTGATCCTATTTCAACACCTGATGGAAGCTTAATTTTAACTGTATCAAAAGTGGGAGTTGGCTTCGCAGCTGGTGGAAGTGAATTTCGAAATTATCATCTTGTAGATGGTGTAAAGCAGGCTGAAGTAAGAAGTCCACATCCATTTGGAGGAGGTACTGGTGGTGGAGCATCAATCACTCCAATTGCCTTTTTAATTGTAAGCAAAGATGGAGTTAAATTACTTCACTTAGATCAAAATACGCATTTAATTGAAAAGCTAATGGACTTAACGCCACAAGCTTTAGAAAAAGTAAAAAAATACATGAAGAAAAAAGATGATTCAGATAAACCTGAAGAAGATTTTGATACAGATTTAGATTAAATATAAAATTTAAGTAAAGTTAATTGCAATCAAGGTGTCCTTCCAGTAAGATAAATGTTGTGAACATTTTGTAATTTTGGGAGGAAATAACATGGCATCTGTAACATTTAAAAACAATCCAGTAACTCTTGTTGGCCAAGAAGTAAAAGTAGGAGAAAAAGCTCCAAGCTTTACTGTTTTAGCAAATGATTTAAGCCCAGTAACTTTAGAAGCTTCAGCTGGTAAAGTTCGCTTAATTAGCGCAGTACCTTCTGTAGACACTGGTATTTGTGATGCACAAACTCGTCGTTTTAACGAAGAATTATCAAACGTAGAAAACGTAGAAGTTTTAACAATTTCTATGGACTTACCATTCGCACAAAAAAGATGGTGTGCTGCTAGTGGTTTAGAAAATGTACATACTTTATCTGATCACCGTGATGCATCTTTTGGTGAAGCATTTGGTGTATTAATGCAAGAATTACGTTTATTAGCTCGTGCAGTATTCGTAGTAGACTCAAATGATGTTGTTACTTACGTTGAGTACGTAGCTGAAGGTACAACTCATCCAAACTATGAAGCAGCAATCGAAGCTGTAAAAGCTGCTAAATAATTTAAAATAACTCAATTAAGAGTTAAAAGGCTGTCGAGTAGATCTCGGCAGTTTTTTTATATTTCGTGATAAAAAAACACCCACATTTAAATGTGAGTGTGAATCTGATTAAAACTAATTATTACGGTTAGTCAACGCTTTGATAATTTAATTTCCTAATGACTTTGATTTCTCAGTGCAACGCTCCATTGCCGAAATAATTGATGAACGGAAGCCTTGCTTTTCTAATTCAGCAATTGCTTCGATTGTTGCACCACCTGGTGTACATACTTGGTCTTTTAATTCGCCAGGATGTAATTCAGTTTCAAGTACCATTTTTGCAGCTCCTAAAACTGCTTGAGCAGCTAGCTTATATGCTTGGTTTCTTTGAATTCCTTGTAAAACAGCCCCATCCGCTAATGCTTCTATCATTAAGTAAACATATGCAGGTGACGAGCCGCTTATAGCAGGAATTGCATCCATTAATTTCTCATTAACTATTTCGCATTTTCCAAAGCTATTAAAAATCTCCATAACTTCATTTAGTTCATTTTCAGTAACAATATGATTATGACAAAGAGCGCTCATACCTTCCCTAACTAAAGATGGTGTATTTGGCATTGTTCTTACAATTTTAACTTCTTTACCAAATGACTTTTCTACACCTTCTAAAGTAATGCCAGCAGCAATTGTAATGATGACAGTGTTATGTGAAACTACTTCTTTAATTTCTTCAATGATTGTTGGATATAAATCAGGTTTCACAGCTAAAAACAAATAATCAACTTGTTGAGCTAACTCGATATTACTTTTTAAAGTTAAAACCCCGTATAAATTTTTAACTTTTTCAAGCGTCTCATTTGACCTTGCACTTACATAAATCTGATTTTTTTCAATCACATTTGAATCGATCAACCCACCAATCATGGCTTGGGCCATTTTTCCGCATCCAATAAAACCAATCTTCTTATTCATACATTTTCACATCCAATAAGTTTAATAAATTGAATTATACAGGAGGGGTTTAATATTACCAAATAATACATTATTAAAATATTTCGATGAATTGGATACACACTTAGAATTATTTTTTGTAAAATAAAGATTGAGAAATATGACTCTATATTTAGGGGGTATTATGAAAGCAATTTTAAAAGAATCAAATCATAAAACTACAATTGAGATCATTCAACAACTTATTGATACATATGGTGGGACATCATTAACTCATCTGGGATTACTTGGTGATAAAAAAGTATTTCTTTCAGAAGATCAAAAGTCTGCATTTATTTATCGTAAACAAAGTAACAAATTAGTTGTTTTATGCGATCCAATTGGAGAGGTTTCTTTTGAAAAGTTAATGGAGTTTGAAAATTATTGTAAAAGTATTAAATGTATTCCAAGCTTTTATCAAATAGATGAAAAATCAAAAATGTTATATGAAAAAGCCGGTTATCGGTTGTTAAAATTAGGTGAAGAAGCAATTGTTGAACTTGAACAGTTTGAAATTACAGGCAAAAAAGGAGCAAAACTAAGAACAAAAAGGAATAAATTTATTCGACAAGGCTATCAATTTGAAGTAAATATGCCTGGTCATTCGATTGAACTACTTCAAGAATTAAAAGAAGTTTCGGATGAATGGTTAAATGGTAGGGAAGAATTGTCTTTTTCAGTAGGATCATTCCATTTTGATTATGTTTCAAATTTTCCTGTAGGAATTTTAAGAAATATAAATGGTCAAGTCATTGCTTTTACAACATTGCCGATACAAGGTGATAATATAACGATTGATTTAATGAGATATTTAAAAGAATTACCATATGGAACGATGGATATGCTTTTTGTTTCTATTATGTTTTGGGCTAAAGAAAATGGGTTTAAAAGCTGCAGCCTTGGAATGGCTCCGCTAGCGAATGTCGGATTAGATTCAAGTGCATCTTATATTGAAAAATTCGCAAAGATCATTTTTAAGTATGGTAACTCAATTTATAACTTTAAAGGATTATTGACGTTTAAAAGTAAATTTGCGAACAAATGGGAGTCAAAGTACTTAGCCTATAAGCCGTATACTCTAATGTCGGTCATTACATCTTTGTACCTTCTTGTCCACGGACAAAAAAACTTAAATTATATAACTAGATTAAAAAAACCAATCCTCAAAAAGGTGAAAATAAGTTAAAAAACCTCTAAAATAGAGGTTTTTTGTTTATCTAGTTTAAAATAAGTTTTTTTGATGTGTAAAACGAGTAGTTTTATCCCAACCGATTGTTTTTTTATTTATTTTTGCTTTTATATACAATACAAGACTTCTTACAAATAAATACGTAAATAGCTGCGCATAGGTAAAGTACATGATAAATGAACAGAAAATATTAATTGGACTTAACGTTTTTTCTGCAATTTGTGCACTGAACAGTTGGGCCGTATAAACTAAATATGAAAGATACCAAATAAAGAGTAGTGGGATTGTATAGTGAATTGAAAATAAACCAAGTACACCTAGTATAAACCAACTATAGGATATGACTAAAAATATCCAAAATACTACATAGACTAATAACTGGTGTAATGAGTGAATAATTAATCGACCATTCCAATAGCCTGGTGTAGTAAAAACTCTCTCAAGAATATATAAATTTCCTTGTAACCATCTAGTTCTTTGTTTTATATACACTTTAATTGTCTCAGGCTCTTGCTCCCATGTAACTGAATTTGGAACGATTGGAAGAAAGTATCCTGCTTGTGTGATCCTTAAAGTTAATTCAGCATCCTCCGCGATCGCATATGGGTCGTATCCGCCGAGTTCATTTATGACGGCTCTTTTAACTAACATATTTGTTCCAGTAAGAGAACCAGTTTTAAACAATTGCCACCTACCAGATTGCATCAATAATTGAAAAACTTGAAATTCAATCGAGATCATTCGGGTTAACCAATTCGTTGATTCGTTTATTGTTTTAACGTAACCGACCGCTCCTGCTGAATTTTTTGTAACAAGTGCTGCTTCAACTAATTTTTTTAATGCAGTTGGTTCAGGCTGATTGTCTGCATCATAAACACAAAAGTATTCTCCTTTTGAGATGCTTAATCCATAATTTAAAACTCGTGATTTGCCTTTTGGTTCTCCAGAAGGAACTTTAATATGTTGAAAATGACTATATGCATCAGCAAATTCCTTTGCAATTTCACCAGTCTCGTCTTGCGAATTATCATCTAGTAAATAAATTGTCAGCAATCCAGGATATTTAATTTTTGCCATAGCAGCCAAAGTATTTTTTATAACAACTCCTTCATTATGAGCGGGGATTAATATATCAACACTTGGATAATTAGTAATTGGTTCTTTAACCTGAAATTCCTTATGCGATTTTGAACGGAAATAAAGTCCAGCTACAGTTAAAAGGGAATAATATAACAATAATGTGATAAATAAAAAAGTTGAAAAAAGTAAAATCACTTTAATGCCATAAAAGAAAGAAACAGCAATTATACCTATACATAGTAAAATGAAACTAAATATAACAAGAAAAACACGCACTTCATTTCACCTCAATTAAATCAAAGTTGTATTAATAATTAGTTGATTATTTATATTTGAGTCAATCTTTTTATTAAAATTAGCAAATAGTCTATTTAATACAATGTCGACACCATCTTTATTTGTATTTTGAACAAGTATTTTAACCTCTCCAGTTTCAAACTGACCTACTAAATCAAATTGATTTCTTACAGAAATTAAAGCGGCATCCGACAAATCATAAAATATACTTTTTCTTATATTCTTTTTCAATTTAGCTAAATTAATCGTTATTAAATAACCATTTTCATTTCTTCGTTTCATTGCATTCATAACAATTTCGGCACGATTTTCAAATTCTCTTTGTGACAACACTTTCGTATTTAAGATATATCCTTCAAGTTCCTTTAGTTTTTTTGATAAGGCAATATTTTCTTTAGCGATCTTTTTAAAATGATAGCTAGAAATAAATAAAATAAATAAAGAAGCGATCGAGATAAAGTGAGCTATAATATGATCTCTTTGATCAATAGGTGTCCACGATTGTGATAATGCCAAATACATATAATAAAAAGAGGATAGAAGTGTTATTGCTACATAATAAGTAAATGAAAGTATTGTAGAAGTGAAAGTAAATACAATAGCGCTAATAATAAAAGCTATTGTTAAAAAAATGGCTTGTTGAATACTTGGTGAAAAATTTAAATAAAGTAAGCAACAAATAACCTGTAAAATCCAAAAAAGAGCTAATTTATAGTAATTCGACATATAATAACCCCGTTTTCCTATATAAATGCCTTACTGATCTAATATTGATTTGCTCCCACTCCTTCTTTCAATTCATAACAATCCTTGTTTATTATATTAGAAAAATTAAAAAATACTTTGAAAGTCATTAAATATTCACAATGTTAAATATATCCAAGCTTAATTTTGTATTAAGATTAATCTATAGAATATTTTCTCATCCCTTCAACTTGAGAGATTCATCATAATAGGTCTGCCATTTCTATAAAGTGGACACGCTTTAAATGCATACGTATAATGAGAAACAATGACTGTTCAATTTTGAAGGTGAGGAATACAAAATGGTAAAAGAGAATTCAGTAGAGTTTTTATTTAATTACATAGATGAATCGACAGAATGTTTAAAAGATAATTTAGAAATATCCTATTTAGAGGCATTAATTGAAACTGGGGAAAATTTCTTTGAGCGCGAAGTGTTACAAGAAGAGATTAATGACTTACAAAAAGAAAAGCTTATGAAAACAATTAATGAATTTTCGTCAGCATCAAAGGATAATGAAAGCATTCGAAGAGCTTTTCAATTAGCAATTTTAAAAGGTATGAAACAAGGGGTGCAAACAAACCATGAAATGACTCCTGATGGCATTGCTTTTATTATGTCTTACTTAGTTGGAAAGCTGACAGAAGGAAAACAAAATTTAACGATATTAGATCCGGCAATTGGTACGGGTAATCTTTTATTAACAATTTTAAATTCTTTAAAGGATAAATTTACTGCTTCTGTTGGGATTGATGTGGATGACGTTTTAGTTAAGATCGCGTTTGTTATTGGCAATTTGTTAGGACACGAAGTTGAATTATTTAATCAAGATAGTTTGGCACCGTTATTTGTTGATCCAGTTGATCTTGTTGTTTGTGACTTGCCTATTGGTTTTTATCCAAACGCTGAGCGTTCAAAAGATTTTGCTCTAAAAGCAAAAGAAGGTATGTCGTTTGCTCATCATTTATTTATTGAGCAAAGTATGAACTACTTAAAATCTGGTGGATTTTTCATTTCATTAGTTCCAAATCATCTATTTACGTCTGAACAATCAGCACAGTTACAGAGCTATATTAATGAAACAGGCGTCATTCAAGGATTGATACAGTTGCCAGTATCTGCCTTTAAAGATGAAAGACATCAAAAAAGTATATTAATAATCCGAAAAAATGCAGAAAATATGAACAAGCCAAAACAGGCTTTATTAGTTGATTTCCCTAAGTTAACTAATATGAAGGCAATTGAAAATATCATGATTCAAATGAATGAATGGTTTAAAGAAAATTTACAATAATTGAACTTTTAAACACGTAAACTAATTTGTGTTATAATAATTTCGATAAATAAAATATAACAGTTTCATGTTTAAAGGAGATGTAGAAGAATGGCAAATATTCTTGCGATTAATGCAGGCTCATCGTCATTAAAGTTCCAGTTAATTGAAATGCCTAGTGAAAAAGTACTTACAATTGGTTTAGTAGAGCGTATCGGTTTAAAGGATAGCGTATTTGTAATTACAGTAAATGGTGAAAAAATTAAAGAAGTTACTGATATCACAGATCATTCTGTAGCAGTTAAAATGCTTCTTGAAAAGCTAACAGGTTTAGGCGTAATTTCTTCATATGATGAAATTAATGGTGTTGGACATCGTGTAGTTCATGGTGGAGAATTATTTACTGATTCTGTAGTAATTACTGAAGAAGTTGAGAAGCAAATTGACGAACTTTCTGATTTAGCTCCACTTCATAATCCAGCTAACTTAGTTGGTATTCGTGCGTTTAAAGAACTATTACCGAATGTTCCTGCAGTAGCAGTGTTTGATACTGCATTCCATCAAACAATGCCTGAAGAATCTTATCTTTATAGCTTACCTTACGAGTACTATAAACAATTTGGTATTCGTAAATACGGATTCCACGGTACATCTCATAAGTATGTAACTGAGAGAGCGGCTGAAATGATTGGTAAACCTCTTGAAGAGTTAAGATTCATTTCATGTCACTTAGGAAATGGTGCAAGTATTGCTGCAGTTGATGGTGGAAAATCAATTGATACTTCAATGGGATTCACTCCACTTGCAGGTGTAACTATGGGGACTCGTTCAGGTAACTTAGACCCTGCTTTAATTCCATTTATTATGGAGAAAACAGGCAAAACAGCTGAGGAAGTACTTGATGTATTAAACAAACAAAGCGGAATGCTTGGAATCTCTGGATTCTCAAGTGACCTTCGTGATATTGAGACTGCTGCTGAAGAAGGTAATAAACGTGCGAAAATCGCTCAAAGTGTTTTCGTAAACCGTATCCACAAATATTTAGGTTCATACGCTGCTCGTATGAAGGGCGTAGATGCAATTATTTTCACTGCTGGTATTGGTGAAAATGGTCCGGAAATTCGTCAAGCCGTTTTAGAAGGTCTTGAATTTATGGGAGTTTATTTTGACCCAAGTAAAAACAACTTTAGAGGAAAAGAAGCTTTCATTAGCTTTGATCACTCACCAGTTAAAGTTATCGTTATTCCTACAAATGAAGAAGTTATGATCGCAAGAGACGTAATGCGTGTTGGAATGTAATAATTCCATTTGAATAATGAACGTAGAGCATACAAAAATAGTTGACCTCATATTCTTTAAATGAGATCACATTTTTGCTCTACGTTTTTTTATATTCGAGGTGATAATATGGATCAGTTGACGGAATTTAAATTATGGATTGAACTGAACGATTTAATTGAAAAGAAACAACAGCATCAAAATTTAAATAAATTTGAGCAGATCTATCAAAAAGCTTCTAATCTTCTCCTTCAGAAAATTCCTCAAGACTATTCGAATGCCTTTAATGATTTTTTTTCAACTGCTTTTTTCCACACACAGTCATTATTACAATCATCAAAACATTTTCAAGAAAAGAAACTAGATATTCTAAATCGAGCTCAAATTTTGAAAAGTGATATTAAGATAATTAGTGATTTAAGAAAATTACCATTAAGACAACTAAATTTTTTAGCTGAGCAAGAAATATCAAAAGCATTAATCATTTCATGTGTTCAAGGTGGGATCAGCGGAACGAGTTCAAAACTAGCCTTATTTGGAGACCTGCCTGCAATATTATTAATTAATCTGAAATCGGTACAAGAAATAGCACTTTGTTATGGATATGATGTTAGTATTCCAAAAGAGATGGAGTGTAGCTTAAAAGTACTTCAAGGTGCAATTCTCCCGTTACCTGAGAAATATGTTATATGGAATCATTTAATGACAGATATTCAAAAGCATGAAGATGATGATGTATTTGCGACTTGGGAAAATGAATTTAAAGGAGAAGGTTTCTACTATACGCTCCTATTACAAATGAGTAAGTTATTCGTCATACATTCATTGAGGAAAAAGCTATTTGGTGGTATTCCATTATTAGGGGTCACGGTAGGATCTAAATGGAATGAATCGTTTACCAAAAATGTATTAGAGTATACGAAACAATTTTATCAATATCGAATATTATCAAAACGAATTGCTTTAGAAGAATAAAAAAATCCATAGTCCATAGTTAAAATGTTATTAAATTAACTATTTAATGAATTTCTTTTGATGATATTATTTCTTTGTTTTTTAGATGATTTGTTTGTGTAATACATCAAATTTTTAGTAATGGCTCTTGTTAGAGTGGAAATCAACCACGTACAACTTCCTTTACATTGAAGATATTGTTGATTGATTGAAAAGTGCTTTTTTCAACACGTGAAAAAAGCCAACAAACTAGATGTTGGCTTTTTAACCATGTATTTTTGTATCATTCGACATTTGTTGGTTACTTCTAAACCAAATCCAAAGATCATTAATGATAGAAGCTAAATCTGCAATGTCAGAATTTAGTTTACAGCTCAAAACAAAATCAGACTCATGATTTAATTTTTCTTGCTTATCATTAATTGAAAACTCTAAGCGTTTAATTAGATCAGGTATTTCACCACGGATATATTCCCATTCTGTAAGAATCTTTTGTTGTTGATCGAAAGAGTAATCTTCCCAATCTAACTTTAAGCTGGGTAGAAAAATACCTAATCGTTCATCGTATGAAAAATAATCTTGTAACATTTTTTACTCCTCCCCTCGAGTATATTATACATTGAAAAAAATAAGTGAAACAAATTGAATTGTAAAATTTTATAATTTAGATTTCGGATTTAGTGAAAAGAGCAAAAAACTAAAAATAAAAATAATTAAAATAAAAGGAAAATAATTCAAAATAATAGAAATCATAGTTATCATTTAATAAAATAATCTTACTAAATTACAGTTTTTTTGTATAAGATAATGACAGGATTTTTAAGGAACGACTTTGTGTTAAAGGTTTTACTAAAATTTAGAATGAAAGTTTATGACCTTGCTTATACATACAATTGATTGAGTTATCTAGATGATTTTCACCTATATAAAATTATTTAGATTTGAAAGGAAGAGTTTTATGAGACATGCTGTTATAACGGCAGGAACGAAGGGGTTAGGGAAGAAAGTAACTGAATCATTTTTAAAAGAAGGATATTCAGTCACTGTTACATACTTTTCGGATGAGCAGGCCGTCATACAACGTAAAGAAGAATGGAAGGACTATTTAAATAACATTCTTTTTATAAAAGGTGATATTTCCGATAAAGTATTTATTAAAGAGATTGTCTCAAAAACGATGGAGAAATTCGGTAGGGTTGATTGTTTAATTAATAATGCTGGACCATATTTATTTAACCGTAAAAAACTGGCTGACTACACAGATGAAGAGTGGGAATACTTGATGTATGGAAATTTGCACAGTGTGTTTTATCTTTTAAAGCAAATTATTCCAATAATGAGAAACCAAAAATATGGGCGAATTATTAACTATGGTTTTCAAGGTGCTAATTCGGCATCGGGATGGATTTATCGATCTGCTTTCAGCGCAGCAAAAGTAGGGCTAGTATCATTAACTAAAACTGTTGCTTATGAAGAAGCAGAAAACGGAATAACATCTAATATGATCTGTCCAGGTGATATTTTTGGCGATATGAAAGAAGTAAATCGAGATGAAGCAAGTAGAGATGGAAAAGGGCTAGCACCGGTAGGTAGGTCTGGTACTGGAGAAGACATTGCTAGAATGGTGCAGTTTTTATGTAAGGAAGAATCTGATTTTATAACAGGAGATATATTTGAAATTACAGGTGGTTTAGATGTAATTAACAAATATAGACATAATCCATTATGATGAGTTTGATGGGACAATTCCATAATTTAAGCATAATTTATAGTAAGAAAGATTCTGAATTAATATTTATTATAAGAAATTAAGCGTTTTCATTTTCTGTCTTTATGTTTTGTGTTAATATAAAAATGTATTATTTATTTAATAAATAGAGCTCATCAAAGAGGCACGAATCAATTATATTTCAGGGGGAAATAACATGCGTATTGGTGTACCAAAAGAAATAAAAAATAACGAAAATCGTGTAGCAATGACACCAGCTGGAGTAATGAACTTAGTTGGACATGGTCACACAGTTTTCATTGAAACAAGTGCTGGACTTGGTTCAGGTTTTACTGATGAAGAATACGTAAAAGCTGGCGCAACAATTGTTGAAACAGCGCAAGAGGCTTGGAATAATGAAATGGTTATGAAAGTTAAAGAACCAATTCCAAGTGAGTATGGATATTTCCGTGAAGGATTAATTTTATTCACATATTTACACTTAGCTCCAGAGCCTGAATTAACGAAGGCTTTAATTGATAATAAAGTAGTTGGTATTGCATACGAAACTGTACAAGTTGGTAACACATTACCATTATTAACTCCAATGAGCGAAGTAGCTGGACGTATGTCTGCTCAAATCGGTGCTCAATTCTTAGAAAAAAACAAAGGCGGAAAAGGTATTTTATTAGGTGGAGTACCGGGAGTACGTCGTGGAAAAGTTACAATCATCGGTGGAGGTGTAGCTGGAACAAATGCTGCTAAAGTAGCTGTTGGTCTTGGTGCTCACGTAACGATGATTGACTTAAACCCAGATCGTTTACGTCAATTAGATGATATTTTTGGTCATCAAATTACGACTTTAATGTCAAACCCTTACAATATTGCTGAAGCGGTTAAAGAATCGGATCTTGTAATCGGTGCAGTATTAATTCCAGGTGCAAAAGCTCCAAAACTTGTAACAAAAGAAATGATCGAATCAATGGAACCAGGTTCAGTTGTAGTTGATATTGCAATTGACCAAGGTGGTATTTTCGAAACGACAGATCGCATTACAACTCATGATTTCCCAACATATGAGAAACACGGAGTAGTACACTATGCTGTAGCAAATATGCCTGGTGCTGTACCTCGTACTTCAACTATGGCGTTAACAAATGTTACTGTTCCTTATGCAGTGCAAATTGCTAATAAAGGCTACCAAAAAGCTTGCTTAGATAACTCTGCTTTATTCAAAGGTATTAATACTCTTGATGGGTATGTAACTTACGAAGCAGTAGCTGAAGCACATGGTTTAGAATATAAAGAAGCAACTACTTTATTACAAGGTACGTCTGTTTCTACAAACTAATAAATCGTTAAATCCCTTTATCAATTTTGGTAAAGGGATTTTTTAATGAGCAAAAGAGGTAAAGAAAACCCCATTTTCAATAAAATGAAGATGGGGTTTTCTGATTGTATTTATTCTGTACAAGAATTAAATTCTTCCTTCAAAATGCTATATTGATACATATCACGATGAGCACCTTTAAAATACTCATGCTTACGCAATATACCATCTAAATGAAAGCCTAATTTTGTAAGGAAGTTTTGTGAAGCAATATTAAAGTCATATACTTCACCATATACTTTTACGAGTTTTAGTTCATTAAAAGAATAATGTAGTAGGTAATTTAAAGCGAATGATCCAAGTCCTTTTTTATGCATTGATTGATCTCCAATTACAATTCCAAAAGCAGCGTGATTATTCTCTTGATCTAGATTCCCTAACTCAATTCTTCCAACGCAAATCCCATTGTATTCAATCGTAAACAAATGAAGATTTGGTTTAAGTCCGTTAAAGTACTTTTCATAACCTTGTACTACTTCCTCTAAAGAACGAGGTTTTTCGATACCTACAAGCTTACCAAGCTCATCATCGCATTCCCACTTATGCATAATAGGAACGTCAGAAGGAAGGACTTGCCGAATTTTTATTAATTGGTTTTGATTCATATTATAGAATGATTAATTCTTTAGGGAACTTCGTTAACGTAATTGCACCTGTTTCTGTAATAACGATATCATCCTCAATACGTACTCCACCAACATTTGGAACATAAATTCCTGGTTCAATTGTATAAGACATGCCAGGTTTAATAATATCAGTATTTGAGTCATTTACTGATGGATAATCGTGGATACCAATTCCTAAACCATGTCCAATTCGGTGCACGAAATATTCACCATAACCAGCGTCAGAGATGATTTGGCGAGCAGCACGGTCAACATTACCTAATACTTCGCCTGGTTTACTTGCTTCAATTGCAGCAAGTTGACCTTTTAATACAGTCTCATAAATTTCACGTTGTTGCTCATTTGGTTGACCAAACATTACTGTACGAGTAATATCAGAGCAATATCCATCAACGATAAAGCCTAAGTCCATTAGTACGAAATCACCTTTTTTAATAGGGTTAGTACCAGGATTTCCGTGAGGTAGCGCTGAGTTTGCACCAGTTAAAATTAACGTACTAAATGAAGTTTTAGAAATACCATTTTTCTTCATTTCGTATTCCATTTCAGCAATTAGATCCATTTCTGTTTTGCCTTCAGCAATACGATCAACAATAATTTGGCAAGCCATGTCAGCTGCTTCAGCTGCAACTTGCATACGACGAATTTCTTCACTATCTTTAATTAATCGTAAGTCATGTAATTTTTCTTCAGCCGCAAGGAATTGTACACCAGGGAAAAGTTGTACTAATCTTTCATAGCGACCAACAAGAAGATGTTCTTTTTCGATTGCCATACGATTTACTGTAATGTTACGGTTTGCTAATGATTCTTGAATCATAGCCCAAGGATCTTGGCTGTCATTAAAGCCGATTACATCATATTTCCAACCAGCATTTTGTACATGTCCAACTTCCATTTGTGGACAAACAAGGATAGGCTCATGATTTGGAAATACTAGACAAGCTAAAAGACGCTCATGTGGATTACAATGGAAATTTGTTAAATAAAATACGTTCTCAGTAGATGTAATAAATCCTAGTTGAATATCTTGCTCTTTTAACCAAGTTGATAGATTTTGTATACGGTGTTCCATTTGTAACATCCTTTCTTAAAAAAACAAAAATTACTGCAATAAACAAAAAAAGTCTTTACAGTTCTTATCAGTAGTATTTTACCATTTTTTATCGAATTTCGTAAAATAGTTAACTTTTTTCTTATTTTTGTAATGGAAAATAATCTGTTAAAATGTGGTAGAGACTAATTTTTTATAAAGGAGCGACTTAATTTGAAAATTACATATTTTGGGCACAGTGTTATTTTAGTAGAGCATGGTCAAGATTCAATTATTATTGACCCATTTATTAACGGAAATCCACATACTAATGTGAAAGTAAACGAGCTTAAAGTGAATTATATCTATGTAACACATGGTCACGGTGATCATTTAGGTGATACGGTTGAACTCGCTAAACAAAATGATGCGACTGTTATTGCTCCAGTTGAATTAGCAACTTGGATCTCTTGGCAAGGAGTGAAAGTTGTTCCTATGCATATTGGTGGAGAAAAAGAATTTTCTTTTGGAAAATTAAAATTAGTTGAAGCAATTCATGGTTCAAGCATAGTTGATGAAGAAAATAAACAAATCATTAATGTTGGTCCGCCATCTGGCGTTTTACTAAAAATTGCTGGAAAAACGATTTATCATGCAGGAGATACTGCGCTTTATAGAGGTATGAAAACTTTAGGTGAATATGAAAAGATTGATCTAGCATATCTACCAATAGGAAATCATTTTACAATGGGAATCGACGATGCAGTAATTGCTGCAGAGTGGATTAACGCAGAGCAAGTAATTCCAATGCATTATAATACGTTCCCACCAATCCAAGTAGATCCAAATGAATTCCTAGAAAAATTACCGAAGAAAAATGGTTTCATTCACGAGGCAAATACAACAATTTCAATAGTGTAATACAAATTATATAGAAATTTATAGTACAGTTTTTAAAGCACGTTGAAACGTGCTTTTTTTCATGGTATGAATTGTTATATAATAGTTAATAAAAATATTAATACAACCATTGAAAGCTTGGTGAGGTAATTGACTACAAAGCACGATCAAATACTAGAACATATTGAACAACTACCAGTCGGTCATAAAATATCGGTAAGGCAAATTGCGAAAGATTTAAGTGTAAGCGAAGGTACTGCGTATAGAGCAATTAAAGATGCGGAAAACAAAGGATTTGTTAGTACGATTGAACGCGTAGGTACGATTCGAATTGAAACGAAACGAAAAGAAAATATTGAAAAATTAACTTTTGCCGAAGTTGTTAATATTGTTGATGGACAAGTTTTAGGTGGTAAAGAAGGCTTACATAAAACACTGAATAAGTTTGTTATTGGTGCTATGCAACTTGATGCAATGATGCGATATATTAGTGCAAATAATTTATTGATCGTCGGAAACCGAGTGAAAGCGCATGAACTAGCACTAAAAGAAGGGTCAGCGGTTTTAGTGACAGGTGGATTTGATACGGATGAAAGTGTTAAGCGTCTGGCAGATGAAATGAAAATGCCAATCATTTCTTCAAGTTATGACACTTTTACTGTCGCGACATTAATAAATAGAGCAATTTATGATCAATTAATTAAAAAGGATATAGTATTAGTAGAGGATATTTTGATTCCAACTGAAAAAACAGCTACATTATCTCCAACAGATGAAGTAGAAAAATGGTATGAGCATAATAGAGATACTGGGCATGGAAGATATCCTGTAGTCGATGATCGAGGTAAATTAATTGGAATCGTAACCTCAAAAGATATCATTAACGAACAACGTACCCAAAGAATTGATAAAGTAATGACTAGACAACCGATTAGTGTTAACGAAAAGATGTCAGTAGCAGCAGCTGCTAGAATGATGGTTTGGGAAGGAATCGAGCTTCTGCCAGTTGTCAATTCATCGAATAACTTAATCGGTATTATAAGTCGTCAAGATGTACTTGAAGCACTTCAACAATTACAACGTCAGCCTCAAGTTGGCGAAACAATTGATGATATTGTTACTAGTCAATTCCATAATAATAAAGAACAAAAAAATGACGACTTCACTATAAGATGTAATGTAACTCCGCAAATGACAAATGTAATCGGAACACTGTCACATGGCGTATTTACGACGATTGTAACCGAGGCGGGCAAACGTGCTGTTCGCGATATGAAAAAAGGGGACTTAATCGTTGAAAATATTACAATTTACTTCGTTCAGCCAGTTCAAATTGATGACGTAATTGAAATAAAACCAAAAGTTCTAGAACTAGGTCGTAAATTTGGAAAGGTAGACGTTGAAGTATTTCAACAAGGAATATTAGTAGGCAAAGCATTAATGATGATGCAATTATTAGATCGATAATATCGAGGCTGTTTTAAATAGATTTGAAAAACACTAGGAAGTAAGGTTTCCTAGTGTTTTTTTTGGGGAAATCCTCCTTTTATGAACGAAACCACAATACGCACGATAAAACTGAGCATATGAACATAGCAACGCACACACAATACGCATGAAAGTCGGAGTATATGAACAAAACCAGGGAAAATACGCACAAAAGTCTGAGCTTTATGCACAAAACCCGTCCCTTTATGAACAAAGTTCACGACTCTATAAACAAAGTACACATTTTGTTCGTATTTCTAAACTAGAAAAAGGCAGGGAACTAACTGGCCCCTGCCTAATCATCTTTTATTTTAAGTTTGAAAGTAGTTTGTTAACTCTATTAACAAATTCATTGTTTTCGTTTCTAGTATCAAAATCCTTCGCTAGGTCATAGACAATTTTTTCTAGCTTTTCTAAATCATAAATAAAATCTTGCTCATTTAATTTTAATTTTTTCGCTATATATAATGCTGCAAGCCAAAATTCAAATTTATATGCTAGATTTGAAAGATTGTCACATAAATCTACATGTTTATAGAACATTTCGATCGCTCTGTCAGGATCACAATGAGTTAAAAAGATAATTTGCTCACTTAATTCAGGGATGTACTTTGAACGATTATAGGTTACAAAATAAGCTTTTTGTTGAATGAGTAGTGCTTCTTCTTTTTTGTTTACTTCTAATAATGGCAGAAGTAATTTTGAGTAGGATTTATGAATTGCTTCGTCACAATCAACTGTGCTATTCATTATTTGATTTTGGATCGTTAACGCTTCTTGAAGATTTTTAGTTTTTAGAAAATAAATCATATCACCATACAATTCACATTTTTCACAATTACTTAAATCATCTCTTGGAGATTTTTTAAATAGTTGATAGTTTTGCTCTGCAAGATCAATTTTATTTAAATATAAGTTCATTACATATAAAGCCTGAAAATAAGGTCTTAAAGAATAGTTTGCAATCATTAAACGATTCTTAAAGTCCTCGAAATACTGTTGAATATCTTCTAAAGAGAATCTGAGAGAATGTGGTAAAATTTCTAATAGCCATTTGTAATACCATAAGATTTGTTCTTGCTCTATGCGTTCTTCATTTTGATCATATAAATCTAAGCACCACAAAAAGGTATCAATAAACAAATCTATTTCACCGATAGAGAAAGCGGTTTCTGCTAATTCCATATTGACATAATATAGATAGCCCCATTCCTCTTGGTTTTCTAATTCTTCCGCAAAAGAAAGTAGCTTTTGAAGCTTGGTACTAGAATGTGATAATTCTACAAGTTCATCAAATTTCGATGAAAATAGTTCTTCTGTCATCATGTTGTTTTCGCACCTTCTAGATTTCTTTTATTATCTTAAATTCTTTGTATTTCTTGTGATCCCCCGTGTAATTGTTTACACTCTTGGTCGTTTGATTGCACTTAATTTTAAGCAGTTTGTTTATTTTCAATTGCTTTATAGTGCTTATTTTGTAAATATCCACGATATAGATTTGCCGCACCAAATATGATGAACACAATTCCAATGCAAATTGTTAATAACTCAAGCTTGTTAACCATTTGATTTACACCATAAAGTAATAGGAATAAACCAAAAGTAATTCTTGCACGCGAGCCAGCAATTTTTTTTGTAAGTAGTTCGCTTGTAAAGAAAAATTTGGTAACGTAAAATAAGAAGAATAGAAAAGATATAATTAAGACTGTTGCGATGCTATCCACTTAGCTTCCACCTTTCAATAACTAATACATAATTCTATTTTACAGTCATAGAAACTATATTTCAAAAGTTTTCATATAAAGGAGAGTTTAACATTGAAAGAACAAATATTAAAAGATATACATTCATTTGATACGATCATTATCCATCGTCATGTTCGTCCAGACCCAGATGCAATTGGTTCACAGTGCGGTTTAGCAGAGATGATTAAAGCAAGTTATCCTGCAAAAAAAGTATATGTAGTAGGAGAATTACCACAATCGCTAGAGTATTTACATAAAATGGATGTAATTGCAGACGAAGTATATGATGATGCTCTTGTTATTGTGTGCGACACAGCGAATACTGAGCGAGTAGATGATGCTAGGTATACTAATGGAAAGAAACTTATTAAAATTGATCATCATCCGAATGTGGATTCATATGGTGATATTATGCATGTTGATACAACTGCTAGCTCAACAAGTGAGTTGATATTTGAACTTGCTGAGAGTAGTAATGAGCAATTAGTCATTACAGACCAAGTTGCAAGATTAATTTATGCAGGAATCATTGGAGATACAGGCAGATTTCTATTTCCAAGTACGACCGAAAGAACTTTTCATGCCGCTAGCAATTTAATTAAGAAGGATTTCTCAATAAACGAAATTTATGACAATATGTACGAAACATCAATTGAGATGGCTCATTTAAATGGATATGTTCTTCAAAATTTCAAACTTACAGAAGAAGGTGTCGGTCATATAAATATGACGAAGGCTCTAATGGAAGAATATAATGTAACCTCTGAGCAAGCTTCATTAGCAGTAAGTTCGCTTGGCCATATAAAGGGCGTAAAAGCTTGGGTAATATTTTTAGAGGAAGATGATTTAATTCGAGTACGTCTTCGTTCTAAAGGTCCAGTTATAAATGGAGTAGCTGCTATGTTTAATGGTGGTGGGCACCCGCTTGCATCTGGAGCAAAAGTCTTCTCGTGGGAAGAAACAGAAAAAGTTGTTGAAGAACTTAAAAAGGTTTGTAAAGAAGAGAAGTAAGATTAAAAAATAAAATGAGAGGCTTATCGTAATGAATAGCCTCTCATTTATTTTGTACTTTTTATTTTTAATGTAATTTCTAACACAGTATCAAAGTATATCGTATCGATTTCAAGTTTAAATCGCCGATCGTCTTTAATATAAACTTTGTTTTCGATTGCTCGCCTTAATAATTCTCGATTTTGAGAAACACTTTTTATGTCTTGTGTGAGTAAATGACTTAGGTCATTTTTTACATCACTAATAATCTGATTTTGTGTGAATAAATTTAAATTGTATTGTTTGGAATTTAATATTGTAACTTTGATTTCTTGTACTGTTAAATTTCGTTTGTTTTCTTTGTTCAACCGTTCCGTATTTTCAATTAATATATTTTTATCTCTTAAATATTCATTATTGAGCATTTTCAATTCAGATATTTGTTTAACCTGCTCTTCTTCTGTAACACCATACATATAGATAAAGACAAGCCAACTAATAATAAATCCGAAAAATATGCCTACAAAAAATTTTGCCCAAGCATGTGAGAGTCGTTCTGGAGGAGCTTTCATTAAACATGTTCTCCCGTAAACCATTGGATAAGGATTGTACCGGTATGAGTGCCTCCCATAGCAGCGATAATCATGAAAATTTGTTTAATAAATTCAATTGTTTCACCTTCAAATAAACCTTTTTCAAAACTATAAAAAGTGTCAAATGTTCCACCAATCGCCCCAACAATTGCCCAAATTCGTAGTTTCATTGATAAGTCATACATGCTACTAAGCGGTGGCTGACCGATCACATAGTATCCAATTGAACCAATTATGGATCCACCGATTATTATTCCTAGTGAAATAAAGTACATTGAAATTAACGCCGGTATAAAAGGCAACTTAAGCTCCACTTGTCCTCACTCCTTCAATAATATATATGGACAAAGTGTGATGTGTATGATGAGTATTAAAGTAAGTTTATTAAGAAAAGATTTGTTTTAATTTTTACGAACGAAAATAGAATGTAAGTTCGCATTTTGTGATAGAATAGATTATATTAAACTGTTGGTTTCGAATAAATCGTTGCTAAATAAGTATAAGTAAGAATCTAACTAAAGATGGTAAGGAGGATGTAGATGAGTTTTGTTCATTTGCAAGTTCAAAGTTCTTATAGCTTATTACAAAGCGCATGTAAAATAGATGAATTAATAAACGCTGCTGTAAAAGAAGGACATCCTGCGCTTGCAATTGCAGATGAAAATGTCATGTACGGTGTAATTCCTTTTTATCATGCGTGTCAAAAAGCAGGAATTAAACCTATTGTTGGGGTGAAGCTTTCGATTTTAATGGATGAACAGCAGTCTTATCCGTTGATTTTACTAGCTAAAGATTTGACTGGTTATCAAAATCTTTTAAAACTGACAAGTATTATCGGAACAAAATCACCACAAGGAATTCCTAAAAAATGGTTATCAGCATATAGTAGCGGAGTAATCGCAATTACCCCAGGTTTAGAAGGCGAAATTGAAAACTTACTTTTAAATGGTGATATTGAAAGAGCTACCTTGCATCTAAAAGAGTATCAAACAATTTTCAATCACTTTTACGTAAGTATTCAGGATCACGGATTACCTGAAAATCGAGCTCTGTACCCATTAATAAAGCAACTCCAAAAAGAGACAAATATAAAGCTAGTGATTACAAATGATGTTCGATATATTGAAAAAGATGATGCACTTATTCAAGATGCATTATTTTCTGTTAAAAACGGTACTAAGTTATCGGATGAATCAAGGCCAAGACTATATTCGAGTGAATATTATTATAAAACTAAAACTGAATTGTTAAGTTTGTTTGCGGATGAAGAGGAATCCTTTCAAAACACTTTACATATTGCAGATTTATGCGATTTAACAATTCCATTTCATCAACCTCTATTGCCTAAATATCCAGTCCCTGAGGAATATTCAACAGTTGAATATTTAAAAATTGTTTGTGAAAAAGGGCTAATTGAGCGTTACGGGGAAATGAATGATGAACTTAAGCATAGATTAGAATTTGAATTAAACACGATTAATAAGATGGGATTCAATGATTATTTCCTCATTGTGTGGGATTTTATTAAATATGCACATGAACAAGGAATTGCGGTTGGACCAGGACGTGGTTCTGCAGCTGGATCATTAGTAGCATACGTTTTAAAGATCACTAATGTCGATCCAATTCATTATAATTTACTTTTCGAACGATTTTTAAATGAAGAAAGAATTACGATGCCCGATATTGATATTGACTTCCCAGATCATCGACGTGATGAAATGATTGATTATGTAGCATCAAAATATGGTGAGGTTCATGTTGCACAAATTATTACGTTTGGAACTTTAGGTGCAAAAGCGGCAATTAGAGATATTGCAAGGGTAATGGGACTGGCGCCATCAGAGATTGACCGGTATTCTAAACTAATTCCTTCAACGTTAGGGATTTCATTAATAGATGTTTACGAACAATCAAAAGCATTTAATAGCCACGTAGAACATTCCGGTATTCATAAACGAATTTTCGAAGTAGCATGTCGTGTTGAAGGTCTTCCACGACATACAAGTATTCATGCAGCAGGTGTCATTATTTCTGAGCTTCCGTTAACAAATGTTGTCCCGCTACAAGAGGGGAATCACGGGGTGTTTTTAACTCAATATCCTGCTGAAATACTTGAAGAGCTAGGATTAGTAAAGATGGACTTCCTTGGACTTCGAAACTTAAGTTTATTAGAAGAGGTCTGTCGGTTAATTTACGAAACAAAGGGCGAATTAATTAAATTGGAAGAGATTCCGTTAGAGGATCAAAAAACATTTGAAATCCTAAGTAAAGGAGATACTTCAGGTGTTTTTCAGTTAGAATCATCAGGGATGAGAAGAGTATTACAGCAATTACAGCCAAATCAGTTTGAAGATATAGTTGCTGTTAACGCACTTTATCGTCCAGGTCCAATGGAACAAATTCCAAAATTTATACAATATAAGCATGGATTGGAGAAGGTGACATACCCTCATACAGTTTTAGAAAAAATATTAGAACCAACTTATGGAGTAATCGTTTATCAAGAGCAAATCATGCAAATTGCTTCTACTCTTTCAGGATTTACTTTAAGTGAAGCTGATTTACTTCGCAGAGCAGTTAGTAAAAAGAAGAAGGAAGTTTTAGATGAAGAAAGAATTCATTTTGTAGAAGGTGCAATTTCTAAAGGTTATGATGAGCAAGTTGCAAATGAAGTATACGATTTAATTGTTCAATTTGCTAATTATGGTTTTAACAGAAGTCACGCTGTAGCTTATAGTATGATTGCCTATCAATTAGCCTATTTAAAGGCGAATTTTCCACTTCAATTTTATGCTGCACTTTTATCAAGCTTTATAGGAAGTGAAGAAAAAGTTTCGAATTATATTGGAGAAGCGAAATTAAAAGGGATTCCTATTTACCCGCCTTCCATTAATAAAAGTCAGTATGCATTTGTCGTTGAAGGGAATGGGATTCGATTTAGTTTGTTGGCAATTAAAAATATTGGTATGGCTACTGTAAGAGAAATTCTACAGAAACGCCCGTATAAAGATTTTTTTGATGTATGTATTAAAATATCTCCAAAAGCATTAAACCGAAAGAGTATTGAAAATTTGATTTTTGCAGGATGCTTTGATGAGTTTAATCTTGATCGCGCAACTTTATTAGCTAATATCGATATTATTTTTGATTATGTGGATATCGTAAGACCTGAAAATGAAGATCAATTTGACTTATTTCTGGATGAAGATTTTGTTCCGAAACCTGAAATTATTAGAGTAGATCCAATGAAAATTTCAATCAAGCTTGAATTGGAAAAACAAGCATTAGGTACGTATTTAACAGGTCATCCAATTAGCCAATATGAGAAATTGCATATTGAAAGTGGGACTTCCACCATTTCGTCAATTTTGATGAAAAAAGATACGGAGCATTTATTGTTTGTCTATATTAAGGATTTACGGATTACAAAAACAAAAAAACAACAGCATATGGCTTTTTTACAAGTAGAAGATTTAAGTACTTCAATCGATGCAGTCGTGTTTCCAACTACCTTTGAAAAGTACCGCCACAAATTAAAAGAAAAAGAAGTAGTAGTCGTAAAAGCAAAAATCGATGAACGGGATGAAAGAAAGCAATTAATCATAAATGAAGTACTTACAATTGAAGAAATGGAAGAAAGAAATGAGCAGAAAGAGTATACTTTATTTATTAAAATAACGGGACATACTAATAAAAATATTTCTTACACAATACAACAAACAATCGCTAAATATAAAGGACATACGAAGGTAGTTCTTTATTACGATGAAGAAAAAAAGGCAGTTCAATTATCTGAGCAATATTATGTAAATCCTTCAGTAGGATGTCTTTCAGCGCTAAAAAATATTGTTGGAGACGGTAATGTTGTATTAAAGAAATAGACATTCTTCTTCAAAATCATTTATTATAAACATATGTATTTTCAAAAAAAAATTACATTGCTTTTTAAAGAGAAATAACTGAGAAGTATACAGTTGAAAAGTCAACTCGTCGACATTAGGGAGAGTGAATAGTTTGTCATTATTAAGTGAAGAAGCATTACATATGCATAGAGTACACCAAGGTAAATTAGAAACGGTTTCTAAGGTACCAGTTACGAATGCTAAAGAACTAAGTTTAGCGTACTCACCAGGTGTTGCCGAGCCATGTAAAGAAATTTACGAAGAAAAAAGCAGAGTGTATGAATACACGATGAAAGGTAATATGGTTGGTGTCGTTTCTGATGGTTCTGCCGTTCTTGGATTAGGCAATATCGGTCCAGAGGCTGCATTACCTGTTATGGAAGGGAAAGCTGCGCTATTTAAAAGCTTTGCTGGTGTTGATGCATTTCCAATCTGTTTAAATACGCAAGATGTAGAGCAAATCATTCAAACAGTTAAATTATTAGAGCCTACATTTGGTGGAATAAATTTAGAAGATATTGCAGCTCCAAACTGCTTTATTATAGAGGAACGCTTAAAGCGTGAAACAAATATTCCAATCTTCCATGATGATCAACATGGAACAGCAATCGTTACACTTGCAGGTTTAGTTAACGCTCTAAAAATAGTTAATAAAAATATGGCGGATATTAAAGTTGTTCTTAATGGAGCAGGTGCTGCAGGTATTGCTATCTTAAAATTATTGTACCGATTTGGTGTACGCCAAATTATCATGTGTGATACTAAAGGAGCGATTTACGAAGGTCGTCCAAGTGGTATGAATAGTGTTAAAAATGAAGTTGCAAAATATACTAATAAAGATAAAATTCAAGGTAGTCTTAAAGAGGCAATTGAAGGAGCGGACGTATTTATTGGTGTTTCTGTAAAAGGTGCGGTAACACAAGAGATGGTTCGTTCAATGAATGAAAACCCAATTATTTTTGCAATGGCTAACCCAGATCCAGAAATTATGCCTGAAGATGCAAAAGAAGCTGGAGCTTTAGTCATTGGTACTGGTCGAAGTGATTATCCTAACCAAGTAAATAATGTCCTTGCATTCCCAGGGATTTTCCGTGGAGCGTTGGATGTTCGTGCTACACATATTAATGAAGAAATGAAAATTGCTGCAGTACATGCAATTGCAAGCTTAGTAAGTGAATCTGAACTATCACCTGATTTTATTATCCCAGCTCCATTTGATGCACGCGTAGCGCCAAAAGTAGCTGCTAGTGTTGCAAAAGCTGCAATGGAAACAGGGGTTGCTCGTATGAATGTTGACCCAAAGGAAATTGAAGAAAAAACAAAAAAACTTGCTTTAATTAAATAACATTTATTACCAGATAACAATAATAAAGGGGATAGTATTACAGTACTAAAATTAAGTAATGTAGTACTATCCTTTTTTATCTGATATAATATTTAGTTGTGGTAAAAAAAGCGCAAAGTTTGTTGAAATTAAAGGGTTTTTAAAAAAATTGTATAATATATTTTTTGAAGACATTTTATAATTTTTAAGTTGAATAAATAATAGGAATGACGAAATTAAGCTGAATATTATCGACAAATGTTAACAAAAAGTGTATAACATTTATAGTATCCTATTAGTATTTAGTACTAAAAAAGTTAGGAGGAATTAGGTTGCAAATCAAAGACTTATTTTCCAAAAAGAAAAAATATGCATCTATACCTTCAGAAGTAATGAGACAAGATTTACCTGATGGTGTTATGACAAAATGTCCTAAATGTAAAAAAATAAGCATTACAAAAGAATTAATAAAAAACCTAAAAGTTTGTAATAGTTGTGGTTATCACCATCAAATGACAGCATATGAGCGAATTGAAAGCTTAATTGATGCTGACACATTTGAAGAATTTGATAAAAATATGATTTCTGCGAATCCTTTAAACTTTCCGGATTATATCGAAAAGCTTGAAGGGGATCGTAAAAAAACAGAGCTTAATGAGGCTATTGTTACAGGAAAAGGAAACATCGACGGAATTCCTGTTGTTATAGCAGTTATGGATGCAAGATTCCGTATGGGTAGCATGGGATCTGTTGTAGGAGAGAAAATAACTCGTGCGGTTGAACGCGCTTCTGCTGATGGATGTACGTTTATTATCTTTACTGCATCTGGTGGAGCTCGAATGCAAGAGGGTATCTTAAGCTTAATGCAAATGGCAAAAACAAGTGCGGCACTTAAAAAGCATAGCGAGTTAGGCTATTTAGCAATTTCAATAATGACAAATCCGACAACTGGTGGAGTATCTGCTAGCTTTGCATCATTAGGCGATTTTAACTTTGCTGAGCCTGGTGCGTTAATTGGGTTTGCTGGTAGACGCATTATCGAGCAAACAATTCGTGAAGAATTACCTGAGGATTTCCAAACAGCTGAATTCCTGTTAAATCATGGTCAGCTTGATGCAGTAATTTCACGTTTAGAATTACGATCAAAATTATTTACAATCCTTAATTTACATCAAGGGGGTGTCTTGCAATAGTGGTTATGTTAGAATTCGAAAAACCGATTCATGAACTTAAGACGAAAATAGACGAATTAAAAGTTTATACAAGTCAACATGATGTTGATTTTTCTGAGGAAATCAAACGTTTAGAAGAACGTTTAAAAACTTTAGAAAACGAAATTTATGGTAACATGGGTGTTTGGGATCGTGTACAAGTTGCTAGACATCCAGAACGACCAACTACATTAGATTATATAGATAGACTATTTAATGATTTCTTTGAGTGCCATGGGGATCGATTATTTGGTGATGATGCAGCAATCGTATCTGGTATTGCGTCATATCGCGGATTACCAGTTACTGTTATTGGACATCAACGTGGTAAAGATACAAAAGAGAATATTAAACGTAATTTTGGTATGCCCCATCCTGAAGGATACCGAAAAGCACTTCGTTTAATGAAGCAAGCAGAGAAATTTAATAGACCGATTATTGCATTTATTGATACAAAAGGTGCTTATCCAGGGAAAGCAGCCGAAGAGCGAGGGCAAAGCGAAGCAATTGCTCGAAATATTTTTGAAATGGCAGGTTTAAAAGTACCTACTATTTGTATTGTAATTGGTGAAGGCGGTAGTGGAGGTGCTCTAGCACTAGGTATCGGTAATAAATTACTGATGTTAGAAAACTCGACTTACTCTGTTATTTCACCTGAGGGTGCAGCAGCACTTCTATGGAAGGATGCTTCGCAAGCACGTAGAGCTGCAGAAACAATGAAAATTACAGCTCCAGACTTATTAGAATTAGGGGTAGTGGACCAAATTATTCCTGAGGTAAAAGGCGGAGCGCAAAATGATGTTGAACAACAGGCAAAATATATCGATAAGTATTTATATGAGACATTAAAGTCTTTACTAACTATGGATAAAGAAGAATTAGTTCAACAACGATATGAAAAACACGCAAAGTTAGGACAAATTTCTTTTTAACAATATTATTTAGTTTAACTTCTAGAGTGTGTGAAACAATATGTTAGCATGCTCTTTTTTGTATTTTTTTTAGAAATTAGTAAAAAATAGCAATATGTATAAAGGCTATCGTCATACTTTTTACAAGTGTTACATTCATTAAAAAAAGTTTATGAAAAAGTTCACATTATTTCTATTGTTTAAAAATGTATTACATGGTAACTTATTTAAATGAATAAAAGCATAAGGTAAAATCATTGAGGTGAATACATAATGAAAAGAATTGGCGTATTAACTAGTGGAGGAGACTCTCCAGGAATGAACGCTGCAGTTCGTGCAGTTGTAAGGAAAGCGATTTTCCATGGCTTAGAAGTGTATGGTGTATATCAAGGTTATTCTGGTCTTATTAATGGAAATATTGAAAAGCTTGAATTAGGTTCTGTAGGTGATATTATTCACCGTGGAGGGACTAAATTACTAAGTGCACGTTGTCCAGAGTTTAAAACAGTAGAGGGACAAATGAAAGGAATCGAACAGCTGAAAAAGTTTGGAATTGAAGGTTTAGTTGTTATCGGTGGCGATGGTTCATATCAAGGTGCAAAAAAACTGACTGAACATGGTTATCCTTGTGTTGGTGTTCCAGGTACGATTGATAATGATATTCCAGGCACTGATTTTACAATTGGTTTCGATACAGCTTTAAATACTGTTATTGATGCGATTGATAAAATTCGTGATACAGCAACATCACATGAACGTACATATGTAATTGAAGTAATGGGACGTAATGCAGGGGATATTGCTTTATGGGCAGGTTTAGCTGATGGAGCAGAAACGATTTTAATACCTGAATGTGATTATGATATGGATGATATTATCAGTAAATTAAACCGCGGTAGTGAGCGTGGTAAAAAACATAGTATCATTGTAGTTGCAGAAGGCGTTGGAAGTGCAATTGAGATTGGTAAAGTAATACAAGATCGAACTAACTTTGATACGCGTGTAACAGTTTTAGGACATGTTCAACGTGGTGGTTCACCAAGCGCTGCCGATCGAGTTCTAGCAAGTCGTTTAGGAGCAAAGGCCGTAGAACTTCTTATGGAAGGCAAAGGTGGCCGTTGTGTCGGTATCCAAAATAATAAGTTAGTTGATCATGATATTATCGAAGCATTATCTAAAAAGCATGAGCTTGATCAAGATATGTATCAATTATCTCAAGAGCTTTCAATTTAATTAGATTTGATTGAGCAATCGATTTCATAAAATAGTTTTGAGAGTTTTATATAAATTTGGAGGGTAAAAAATGCGTAAAACAAAAATAGTTTGTACGATTGGTCCTGCTAGTGAATCGGTAGAAAAATTAGTAGAGTTAATTAATGCCGGGATGAACGTAGCACGTTTAAATTTCTCACATGGTTCTCATGAAGAGCATGCAGCAAGAATTACAAGTATTCGCGAAGCTTCAGAGAAAACTGGAAGAACTGTAGCGATTCTTTTAGATACAAAAGGTCCTGAAATTCGTACTTTAGATTTTGAGGGTGGCCAAGCTGAATTAAAAACTGGAAATGAAGTAATCATTACGACTGACCCAGTAGTAGGTACAGCAGAAAAATTTGCAGTATCTTATGAAGGATTAATTGACGACGTACGTATTGGATCAAGAATTTTAATCGATGATGGCTTAATAGGATTAGAAGTAGTCGGTATTGAAGGAAAAGATATTCGTACAAAAATTTTAAATAGCGGTTTAGTAAAAAATAAAAAAGGTGTAAACGTACCAAATGTACGTGTTAACCTACCAGGTATTACGGAAAAAGATATTAGTGATATTGAATTCGGTATTGAGCAAAAAGTTGATTTTATTGCAGCATCATTTGTACGAAAAGCTTCTGATGTACTTGAAATTCGTGAGCTTTTAGGAAAACATAACGCTGATTATATTCAAATTATCCCAAAAATTGAAAACCAAGAAGGTATTGATAATATCGATGAAATTCTTGATGTATCTGATGGCTTAATGGTTGCACGTGGTGATATGGGCGTAGAGATTCCACCAGAAGAAGTACCGATCGTTCAAAAGCTATTAATTAAAAAATGTAATAATTTAGGCAAACCAGTTATTACTGCTACTCAAATGTTAGATTCAATGCAACGTAA
Source organism: Bacillus sp. AFS002410 (assembly GCF_002556365.1). Lineage (NCBI taxonomy): Bacteria > Bacillati > Bacillota > Bacilli > Caryophanales > Bacillaceae > Bacillus > Bacillus sp. AFS002410. Next base: position 40,398 of record NZ_NUEU01000014.1, on the reverse strand, counting down.
TCCACGTCCTACACGTGCGGAAGCAAGTGACGTAGCGAATGCAATTCTTGATGGAACTGATGCAATTATGTTATCAGGTGAAACTGCTGCAGGTACGTACCCAGTTGAGTCAGTTTCAATGATGAACTCTATTGCACTTCGAATTGAAAAAAGCTTGCAATACGAAGAATTATTTAAAAAGCGTCAAAGAGAAAATAAAGGAACAATCACAGATGCAATTGGCCAATCTGTTGCTGCAACGGCATTAAACTTAAAAGTTGCTGCAATTATTGCTCCAACAGAGAGCGGACATACTGCGAAAATGATTTCGAAATATCGTCCAAAGGCTCCAATCTTAGCAATTACTTCTGATATTCGTATTTGCCGTCGCTTAACTTTAGTTTGGGGTGTTCAAACTGAATATAGAGAAAGAGCAAATTCTACTGACGAAATGTTACAACATGCAATGGAAGCAGCTCAAGACGCTAAATTCGTTTCGAACGGTGACACTGTCATCATTACTGCTGGATTACCAGTTGGTGAAACAGGAATGACAAATATGATGAAAATTCATGTAGTGGGAGCTGTAATTGCTCAAGGTCAAGGAATTGGGCGTAAAACTGCTGCAGGAAAAGTTGTTATCGCAAAATCAGGTGAAGAAGCTGTTTCTAAAGTTACACCAGGAAGTATCCTTGTAACAAATAGCACAGATAAAGACATGATGCCAGCAATTGAAAGAGCGGCAGCGATCATTACTGAAGAAGGCGGATTAACTAGTCATGCTGCAGTAGTTGGTGTAAGCTTAGGAATTCCAGTAATTGTTGGTGTTGATAATGCAACAAACATCTTAGTAAACGGTCAAGCTGTTACAGTAGATGCTTCAAGAGGAATTGTTAGTACAGGACATAAGAGCATATTTTAATATATAATAAAGAGAAGGACGAAGTTACCTTCTCTTTATTTTTTGATTTTGTTTAAAAAAGCGTGTAGTTTTAACATAATTTAGTTAAACGGTTTATTTATATTCTTAGTAAGAGGTGAACTATCATGAAGAAATTGGTTGGATGGCTATTGTTAATCCCAATTATAGATTTATTCTTTTTAACAATACTTGGGAGATTTATTGGTTCCTTAACAGTATTCCTATGGTTGATCGGTACATTTTTAATTGGTATTTATATCATGCGAAGCGTTTGGGTTACAGTGAAACAACAAGCCGAGGAACAGCTTCGGGCAGGCAAAATGCCAGATTTACTCATGATAGAAGGATTATCCTTTTTTCTCATCGGTCTCTTATTTTTCATTCCGGGACCAATTACGGATTTATTGGCATTAATATTGTTAATTAAACCAATTAGAATTATATTGGTTCAACGACTTCTTTATTTTGTAATGAAGAAGTTTAAAGGTAATGTTGTTTGGACGGGATTTATAAAAAAATAGTTACTTTAATTAAATACAAAATGAATTAAAAAACCGAGAAATTGCTTTCTCGGTTTTTTTTGCAAAAAATTTCAGAGTGAATTTTGTTTATTCTTTTAAATGTGAACCTTTTACATATTTCCAAAGCTCATGGAAGACTTTTGCACGATATAACGTTGATAGTACTACTAGTGTAACAGGTCCGGCAATTAAACCTAGAAAACCAAAAAATTTAAAACCAACGAATAACGAGATTAAAGTAGGAAGTGGATCTAGGCCTATATTTGAAGATAGAACTTTTGGCTCAGCAAGTTGACGTTGAACGATTACAACACCATATAAAATTGCGAGACCAATCGTTAATTTATAGTCGCTAGAAAGGAAAGTATATAAAATCCATGGTACAAAAATTAAGCCTGTTCCTAAGTATGGTAGTAAGTCAATGAAGCCAATTAAAATAGCTATAGTGATTGCGAAAGGGATTCTAAGGATTAATAAACCGATTAAGACTAGCACTGTTGTCATAGATATAAGAGTGATATGTGCTTTGATGAAACCAAACAAAGCTTTTCGTAGGTCAATAAAGATTGTTTTGCTGTAGTGTTGGATGCGATTTGGAGTATATTTTGCGAATAAATTTTTAATTTTGTACCAATCTTTACTAATAAAGAATGTAGCTAAGAAAGAAACGAAAATTACTGTAGCTGTGTTTGGGAGTAGTGCGATTACTAATTTAATCCCGGAAATAATCCCATTTAATCCATCTTTCCCTAGGTTAATTGCAGAATCACCAATCGATTGAATATTAGTTCGAATTGTCTGTTGCTGTCCAGCACCGAGCTGGCTATATTTGCTCATAATTAAGTCGTATAAAGGAATAACTTTATCTGAGACAATATTTTCAGCAAAATATATTAATCGTTCAAAGCTATCTGGAACAACTTGAATTAAATACGTTGACCCTGAAATAATTTCAGTAATTAATAGTGTAAACAATCCTGCAACTACTGCTAAAAGTAAAATAATTGATAAAAATGCAGCTATTCCTCTTGGAATACGTGCTTTTTCGTTTAATAAATTAACTAGTGGATTTAAAATATATGCGACGATGATTGCGATAATAAAAGGATATGTAAGTTTAGATATGAATAAAGCAACGTAAAGGCCTAAAATAATGCATGCGATCACAAATAAAAAACGAATGATTTGAAAAACTAAAGTTCTACTCAAATTTTTACCTCCTTCCAATGTAAAATAGTCCTCTAGTTTATTTTATCAAGAATTATTTTTTTATAATAGTAAATTTTGGTAGTATTTATTAATAAAATATTCATTAAGGGGATACTAACAAATGAGTGAATCAACAATTTTTCTTTTGGTTTTATTATTAATTGGTGTGATTGCTAAAAATAACTCTTTAATTATTTCAATTATAGTATTGTTAGTACTAAAATATACTCCTTTAGGGGCACGAGTATTTCCTTATATGCAATCAAAAGGTATTAATTTAGGAGTAACGATTATTACGATTGCTGTTTTAGTGCCGATTGCAACTGGTGAAATCGGTTTTAAACAATTGATCGAAGCATTAAAAACTCCTGTTGCATGGATTGCCTTGCTTTCTGGTATCGCTGTCGCATTACTTGCAAAAGGAGGAGTTCATTTACTAGCAACTAGTCCACAAATAACAGCTGCGCTAGTGCTAGGTACTGTATTGTCTGTAGCCGTGTTTAAAGGGGTTGCAGTAGGCCCGTTAATAGGCGCTGGAATCGCATATCTATTCATTTGGATTGTAGAATTAGTTAAGTAATTGCATAATAATTATATTTTAGTAAATTGTTTTCATTCACAAAAGTCAGATTATTGTTTATAATAAATGATAGTAGGGTTCCTTTCTATGTATACTCGGTATTATAAAAGAGTTATACCAGTATATATATGTTAATAAATACTAGGGGAAATTTTTGCGTAAAGGAGAGAGGGCAATATGACAGTTAAAAGTGGTTTAGAGGGTGTTGTAGCAGCTACGACTTCTATAAGTTCTATTATTGATGATACATTAACGTATGTAGGTATTGGGATTGATGAATTAGCAGAATATGCGAGTTTTGAAGAAGTAGTATATTTATTATGGCAACGCAAATTACCAAATAAGGATCAACTTAAAGAACTATCTTCACAATTAGCAGAAAATGCTGAATTACCAGAAGAAGTTATTACTTACTTAAAATCAACTAATTTAAAAGATGTACATCCTATGACGGTCCTTCGCACAGTTATTTCAATGCTTGCAATGTATGATAAAAATGCGGAATCAATGGACTCTGATTCAAATTATTTAAAAGCAATCCAGCTTCAAGCTAAAATTTCAACTTTTGTGGCAGCGTTTTCTCGAATTCGTCAGGGGCTTGAGCCAGTTGCTCCTAATAAAGATTTATCATTCTCAGCTAACTTCTTATACATGCTGACAGGTGATAAACCGAATGCAATTGCAGAAGAAGCAATTAATAAGGCTTTAGTACTACATGCTGACCATGAATTAAATGCTTCAACTTTTACTGCACGCGTTTGCGTAGCTACATTATCTGATATTTACTCAGGAATTACAGCTGCAATCGGTGCTTTAAAAGGTCCGTTACATGGTGGCGCAAATGAAAGCGTTATGAAAATGTTAGCTGAAATCGGTGAGGTTGAAAATGTTGAAACATTCATTCAAGAGAAGATGGATGCTAAAGCTAAAATTATGGGATTCGGACATCGCGTATACCGTGGTGGGGACCCACGTGCGAAACATTTAAAAGAAATGTCTCGTCAATTAGGTGCAATTACTGGAGAATTAAAATGGTACACAATGTCTGAAAAAATTGAAGAGATTGTTACAACTCAAAAAAATATTCCGCCAAATGTTGATTTCTACTCTGCATCTGTATATCACAGCTTAGGAATTGAACATGATTTATTTACACCAATCTTTGCTATTAGCCGTATGTCTGGTTGGACTGCGCACATTTTAGAGCAATACGAAAATAATCGTATTATTCGTCCACGCGCAGATTATACAGGACCAGAGAAAAACTCTTACATTCCAATTGAAGAGCGTGCATAAGTAAGAGATTGAATACTTAAAATAGTATTTAATATCCGAATAATAGTGGTATAGTAAAGAGAGGAAGAGCCATCTTCCTCTCAAAAGCATGTATTTAAATGTATTTAATTATTTATACAAGGGGGAGCATGTAATGCAAGCTGAAAAAATTACTTTATTAGACGGCAAATTAAACGTGCCAAACAATCCAATCATTCCTTTTATTGAAGGCGACGGAACAGGTCCAGATATTTGGGCAGCATCTTCACGTGTATTAGATGCAGCTGTAGAAAAAGCATATAATGGTACTCGTAAAATTGAATGGAAAGAAGTTCTTGCTGGAGAAAAAGCATTCAACGCAACTGGTGAGTGGTTACCTCAAGAAACTTTAAATGTAATTGAAGAATACATGATCGCAATCAAAGGACCTTTAACAACACCAGTTGGTGGCGGAATTCGTTCTTTAAACGTAGCATTACGTCAAGAATTAGATCTATTCGTATGCTTACGTCCAGTACGTTACTTTGAAGGTGTACCTTCACCAGTTAAACGTCCAGAAGATACAGATATGGTAATCTTCCGTGAAAACACTGAAGATATCTATGCTGGTATCGAGTATGAAAAAGGTTCTGAAGCAGTACAAAAAGTATTAGAATTCTTACAAAAAGAAATGGGTGTTAATAAAATCCGCTTCCCAGAAACATCTGGTATCGGTATTAAACCAATTTCTGAAGAAGGTACAAAACGTCTTGTGCGCGCTGCTATTAATTATGCAATCCAAGAAAACCGTAAATCATTAACTTTAGTTCATAAAGGTAACATCATGAAATTCACTGAAGGTGCATTTAAGAACTGGGGATATGAAGTTGCTGAACAAGAGTTCGGTGATAAAGTATTTACTTGGTCAGAATACGATCGCATTGTAGAAACAAGCGGTAAAGATGCTGCTGATAAAGCAATGGATGATGCTGAAAAAGCTGGCAAAATCTTAGTAAAAGACAGCATTGCTGATATCTTCTTACAACAAATCTTAACTAGACCACGTGAGTTTGATGTAGTAGCTACAATGAACTTAAATGGTGACTATATTTCTGATGCACTTGCTGCTCAAGTTGGTGGAATTGGTATCGCTCCTGGAGCAAATATCAACTACGAAACTGGACATGCTATTTTTGAAGCTACTCATGGTACAGCACCTAAATATGCTGGATTAGATAAAGTTAACCCATCTTCAGTTGTTCTTTCTGGAGTATTAATGCTTGAGCATATGGGCTGGAATGAAGCAGCTTCTATGATTTTAACTTCAATGGAAAAAACAATTGCTTCAAAAGTTGTTACTTATGACTTTGCTCGTCTAATGGACGGGGCTACTGAAGTAAAATGTTCTGAATTTGCAAGCGAATTAATTTCTAATATGGAATCAGTTCTTGTATAATTAAATTGTGTTTGTAAACAAAAGGGAGGTATTTGTATGTCAATTCGTAGACGTAAAATTTCCGTAGTAGGTGCTGGATTTACTGGTGCTACAACAGCTTTCTTGCTTGCACAAAAGGAATTAGGGGATGTTGTTATAGTTGATATTCCGCAACTAGAGAACCCTACAAAAGGTAAAGCCTTAGATATGCTTGAAGCAAGTCCTGTCCAAGGATTTGATGCGAACATTATTGGTACTAGTGATTATGCTGACACTGCTGATTCAGATGTAGTAGTCATCACAGCAGGAATTGCCCGTAAACCGGGTATGAGTCGTGATGATCTAGTATCAACTAACTCAAACATCATGAAAGCAGTTACTCGTGAAATCGTAAAATACTCTCCTAACTGTACAATCGTAGTTTTAACGAACCCGGTTGACGCAATGACTTATACAGTATACAAAGAAGCAGGATTTCCAAAACACCGTGTCATCGGACAATCTGGAGTACTTGATACAGCTCGTTTTAGAACGTTTGTTGCTCAAGAACTAAACTTATCTGTTAAAGATATAACTGGATTTGTTTTAGGTGGTCACGGAGATGATATGGTACCATTAGTGCGTTATTCATATGCAGGTGGTATCCCATTAGAAAAACTAATTCCAAAAGATCGTTTAGATGCTATTGTTGAGCGTACTCGTAAGGGTGGCGGAGAAATCGTTAATCTACTAGGTAACGGCAGTGCGTATTATGCACCAGCTGCTTCTTTAGTAGAAATGGTTGAAGCTATTCTTAAAGATCAACGTCGTGTGTTACCTACAATCGCGTACTTAGAAGGCGAATACGGTTACAGCGGAATATACTTAGGAGTACCTACAATTATTGGCGGTAACGGTATTGAACAAATTATTGAATTAGATTTAACTGCTGATGAAAAAACAGCATTAGATCGTTCAGTTGTAGCTGTTAAAAACGTTATGAATGTATTAGCTTAAATAAAAAAGTTTGAAGAAGGGGCCGCCTAGATGTCAATTACTGACACCTAGGCGGCCCCTATTTTAATTAGAGAAATTTTGGGCTAAGTCCTTCTTGGAGCAAAGTAGGGGTATTTTAGTGGTGTTTTGCAATTAGTGCTGATTTTGTGATCCCCATTTTCGGAAATTTAGTTTAATTCTTCACTTTTTTTAGTCGGTCGAGCAAGAAATAGAGTAAATTTGGTTTTTGTTCAATTAATTTTGATCATTTTCAGGAAGAATACCCTAACCGGTATAGGTAATATCTTATCTGAAAAAGGATATTAGCTAATTTAATTGCAGTTTTGCTGATTTTAATTACAGATTCTCCATTCTTAATTGCACTTTGACATTTAATTGCAGTTTCCGGATTTTTATTAGCAAGTTTCACGATCTTATTTGCATCGACTTATAGTTCGACTACTCTTCTTTTTAATTTAGCCTATAAATGTAAAATGAGGATGCCCATAAAAGTTAACTCTTAGGACATCCTCATTTAAAATCTCCTAAGTCGGTTCAATGTTAAAATGACTACTCTTTTGCTAGTTTAATATTCGCCTTTAATAACAAAATATGAGCCACGAATAGTTCCTGCTAGCTTAGACTTCTGTCTAGCGAACTTAAATTTCTCTACTAATTCCAATGGTACTTCCATACCATCAGATAGCTTAAAGCCAACTGCTCGCTTCTTAGGATCATCAACCGTATACATAACATTTATCGAAAGACCATCTTCATAAAATACGTAAGTAAATTTAATATTTTCTACTTGAAAACTCGACGTTTCTAATGGTTTGGCTGCAAATTCAATATCTCGCTCTTCTTTCAAAATACGATTTGCATAATCAAGAGCATCTTGACTTTCGCTTGCTGGTACTACTGTAAATACATGTTTATATTTGTTCATAAAGTAGCGTGCTTCATTTGCACGTAAACCTGCAAGAGCTTCAGCAACAGGTGAAGACTCTAAACCGACTGTAGACACATTTTTAAAATCAACGATATAAGACATTCCCAACTCTCCTTTTCTCTTCCTTGGCTAAATTTCAGTTAATATCTAAATAATTCGGTATGGTATTTCAAGATATAAGTATGTACAAGTTAACTCTTCAGCAAACCCTAGATTCTTTAATACATGGGATGAAGGGATTGGATTGAATTATGACCTTTTAGACTTTCTCAATAATTTATCTTTTTCCGACAGAAGACTCCTTCCTCCAGGAACGTGAAGGACAAAGTCCAGTGAGTAGGTGGAAGATGAGTGTCGGTTGGCTTTAGCCTAAATATTTTGTAAAATATAGAATATAACAAGAAAAAAACGAGGTGAGAACAATGATGATAAACAAAGCCTATAAGTTTCGGATCTATCCTAATAAGGAACAAGAAACTTTAATTGCGAAGACTATTGGCTGTTGTCGATTTGTTTTTAACCGTTTCTTAGAAAAATGGAACGATGCATACAAGGAAACTGGTCAAGGATTAACTTACAATACTTGTTCTGCCGAGCTGACTCAACTAAAAAAAGAACTAGTCTGGCTGAAAGAAGTGGACAGCATATCCTTGCAGTCCTCTCTCAAAAATCTTGCTGACGCGTTTAGTCGTTTTTTCAACAAGCAAAATCATGCTCCATGTTTCAAGTCCAAAAAGAACAATGTACAATCCTATACAACCAAGCATACAAATGAAAATATTGCCATTGTGGGTAACAAGATAAAATTGCCCAAACTTGATCTTGTTCGCTTTGCCAAAAGTCGTGAAGTGGATGGACGGATTCTTAATGCTACCGTTAGACGAAACCCAAGTGGTAAATACTTTGTATCCATTCTTGCTGAAGTAGAAGTACAACCCCTAGAGAAAACTGAATCATCTATTGGTATAGACTTAGGCATCACTGATTTTGCCATTTTTTCTGATGGTCGCAAGATTGATAATAATAAATTTACTTCCAAAATGGGAAAGAAACTAAAACGTGAACAACGAAAACTTTCAAGACGTACGTTAATGGCTAAAAAAAATGGGTTTAACCTTCTTGATGCAAAAAACTATCAGAAACAAAAACGAAAAATTGCTAGATTACACGAAAGAGTAATGAATCAACGTGACGATTTTCTTAACAAGTTGAGTACAGAAATTATCAAAAACCACGATATTATCTGTATCGAAAACCTGAATACGAAAGGAATGTTACGTAATCATAAATTAGCCAGATCAATCTCTGATGTATCATGGTCTGCTTTTGTAACGAAATTAGAATACAAAGCTACATGGTACGGTAAAACAATCATAAAAGTAAGTAAATGGTTTCCATCCAGTCAAATTTGTTCCGATTGTGGGCACCAAAGTGGCAAGAAACCTCTTGAGATCAGAAGTTGGACATGTCCTATTTGTCATGAACATCACGATAGAGACATAAATGCCAGTAAAAACATTCTAGCTGAAGGCTTACGAACATTAGCTCTGGCATAAACAATCTTAGAACCGTAGGAATCTACGGGGGTAGCTTGGTAAATAAGAGAAACCTCTGCTGGAAAAAATACACTAGCAAGTATGCTCTGTTCCCAAGAATCTCCCACTTCAAACAACCTGTAGGGGTGTTAAGTGGTGAGTAGTTCAATGATTAGAATAAAAACTGCGATTAATATAATCAAGATAAATCATGGAAAAATGATATTATTCAAAGTTGCCTCTTCCTTTCGTAAGCTCTTATTATATTTTCGATATGATTGTTTCAATTTCCTTTGGTTTATTTTGAATAAGCAAAATGGAGGGGGAGAAATTAAATGTGGAGCAAAGAATTTTATCTACTATATAGGGAGAAAATACAAATAGATTAAATTGACAATTTTTATTATTTTTTTTGATAAAAAATTTGCCGATTAAGAAGGAATTTTGCTGTTGTTTATCGAATTTTTAAAATATTAAGATAAACAGGGGGTTTAATATGTTAACTAAAAAAGCAAAGATCGGACGAAAACTTGAAGACATTTCAATTGGAGAAAAATTAATTGTAACAGAACATATTGAAGAAAAACATATTTACTTATACCTGGCATTAACAGGCGATACAAATCCTTTATATACTCAATATAACTATGCTTCACAAACAAAATATAATAAACCAATCGTACCAAGCTTTATTATTAGCGGATTAGTTTCTGCAGCAGTTACAAAGCACTTACCTGGACCGGGAAGTCACGTTGTAAAAAAAGAACTTCAATTTGATCAACATATATACCACAATGAAACAATCTCAATTCATTTTGAAGTAGTTGATATTAATATAGAAAAAAATGAAGTGGAAATTAATGTAAGCGTTTTAAACAAGACGCAAACTGAAATTGCAACTGGAAAACTTACCGTTATTCCACCTACAGTAAATCAATCAAATGCACTACTATATGAAAACTTTTAAAAAGAATGTCAAAAGACATTCTTTTTTTATGAAGGTAGCTTTATTACCACTACAGCCTTATGAGTTAAAAAAATTCAAAATTCCACTCATTTATTAACTCATGGCCCCCTTATGAGTTAAAAAAATTCAAAATCCCACTCATTTATTAACTCATGACCCTCTTATGAGTTAAAAAAATTCAAAATTCCATTCAATTATTAACTCATGACCCCCTTATGAGTTAAAAAAGCTCAAAATCCCACTCACTTATTAACTCATGACCCCTTTATGAGTTAAAAAAGCTCATATTCCTACTCATTTATTAACTCATGAATCCTCTATGATTATGCTAACATCGTCTCCATGCTCATTAGCTTACTTATTAGTATCTAATTTTAATATCCGCAGTTTTTACTACTAAGCATTAAACAGCCCGACCTGCTTTTAAAGTTTTACGTCTGAATAAATTTCTAGTATGATTAAAAATAGATAAATAAAAATAAAATAAGATACAAAATGGATGAGGGTTTAACATTAACCTGGAGGAATATAAAAAAATGAACAATAAAATTCTTGTAGTAGACGATGAAGAGCATATCTTAACCTTAATCAAATTCAACTTAGAACAAGCAGGATTTCAAGTCGTTACGGCAACTGATGGTGATGCAGGTTTACAAAAAGCGATTGAAGAGAAGCCAGAATTAATTGTTCTAGATTTAATGCTACCAAAAAAAGATGGCATGGAAGTATGTAAAGAATTACGATTACAAAGAAATACGACTCCTATTTTAATGGTAACCGCAAAAGATGATGAATTCGATAAAGTTTTAGGACTTGAGCTTGGTGCAGATGATTATATGACTAAACCATTTAGCCCAAGAGAAGTTGTAGCACGCGTAAAAGCTATTTTAAGAAGAAGTAAAATTACTGAAACACCAGTACAGTCTAATGATGATACTGATACGCTTATAATTGGGGATTTAAAAATTTTACCTGAGTACTATGAAGCATATTTCCAAGGTGAAAAACTGGAGTTAACGCCTAAAGAATTCGAGTTATTATTATATTTAACAAAAAATAAAGGTAGAGTATTAACTCGAGATCAATTATTAAGCGCAGTTTGGAATTATGATTTTGCAGGTGATACTAGAATTGTCGACGTTCATATTAGTCATTTAAGAGAAAAAATAGAACTAGACTCTAAAAAACCAGTTTATATTAAAACGATTCGTGGATTAGGTTATAAATTAGAGGAACCTAGACTGAATGAGTAAACTAAATCGAAAATTGCTCTATGGATTTTCCGCAATTATTATTGTGATCCTTGCGATATTAGGAATCATATTAGGGCAGATATTTAAATCGTTTTATTTAACAAACTTTGATCAAAGGATTGCGCGCGAAACAAACTTAATTGCTTCGATAATGGAGTCAAATACACCTTTAACTAGTAATATTTCTGATCAAATGTTAAAGAAAATATCAAAGGACTTAAATATAGATGTTTTGTTATTTGATGACAAGCACAATCTCATTGCTAAATCTAGCAATGCAGACTTAACTATTGCATCAAAAAGTTTAAATTCTTATTTAGATCAACTTGATCAAGTAAAGAAAGCCGCTAAATTTAGCGAAAAAGAATCTGGCGCTAAGTTTTATGGAAAGAGAATTACAGATCAAAATGGGAATAAGGAATTTTTAATAGTTGATTATTCAACTAAGTCAATCAAAGAAGTATATAGTAGTATTTGGGTGCTGCTATTTTCTTTATTAGGTTTTGTGTTATTTGCAATTATTATCTTATTAATACGATATTCACATCAATTTTCAAAACCGATTGAGGATATCACCCAAGTTGCCATTGAATTATCTAAAGGTAATTATAAAGCTAGAACATTGACTGAAAGCAATGAATCAACAACTGTTCTAAGTCAGGCAATGAATGTCCTAGCAAAGAATCTTCAGGAAATGACAATGCAACAAGAAATGCAGCAAGATCGATTAAACACACTAATCCATAATATTGGTAGTGGTGTCGTTTTAATTAATAGTAGAGGCCATGTTAATTTAATTAATAAAACGTATCGAGAGACATTTAAAGTGGACTCGAGAAGTATTTTAGGTGAACTTTATTATGATGCATTTAAACATAAAGAAGTAATTGAAATCGTAGAAGAAATCTTCTTAAAAGAAATAAAAGTTAGGAAGCAAATTATTCTGCCGTTATCAATTGAAAGAAAACATTTTGAAATTTATGGTGCGCCAATTATTGGGATTAATCATGAATGGAAAGGTATTGTTCTTGTTTTTCATGATATAAGTGAATTAAAGAAACTAGAGCAAGTTCGTAAAGATTTCTTTGCAAATGTTTCTCATGAACTGAAAACACCGATTACGTCTATTAAAGGTTTTACTGAAACTCTTCTAGATGGTGCAATGGAAAGTGAGGAGTTATGTAAAAACTTCTTATCGATTATATTAACGGAAAGTGACCGTATGCAAACACTGATCCAAGATTTATTAGACTTATCTAAAATAGAGCAGCAAAATTTTAAATTAGACCTTGCAGAAGTCTCGGTAAAACAAGTCATTGAAGATGTCCACCAAATGATGAATCAAAAGGCATTAGAGAAAAATATAGAATTCAAATTATATTTGAATAGTCCATTAGTGGTGAATGCTGATGCGTTAAGGTTAAAACAAGTATTTATCAATTTAGTGGATAATGCGATTCATTATACACCAACTGGTGGCAAAGTATTTGTTACTGCTGTTGAGGCGGATGATCATATTGTAATAAAAGTAAATGACACAGGGGTAGGAATAGGGAAAGAAGATATTTCTCGTATTTTCGAACGTTTTTACCGAGTAGATAAAGCAAGAAGCAGAAACTCAGGTGGAACTGGTTTAGGGCTAGCTATTGTGAAGCATCTCGTTGAAGCTCATAAAGGTAAAGTAGAAGTAGAAAGTAAACTAGGTCATGGGACATCATTTATTGTAACGTTAAATAAAAATACTTCAATTTGATAATTTACACATATTTTACAGTAGATTTAATAATCGTTAATAAAAAATTGTTATAGTAATGATGAAAACCCCTTCATCCAAGGTGTTGTCTTCAAACCGGAAGTATTGATACTTCCGGGATTTTTTATTTGAAAAGAAAAATCAAAATAAGTGTAATTGCAAATACCCTCAATATTCTTCTAATGGCTAGTCAGTCAGCGGATTTTCTTTGGTAGTTCAGTTTTATATTTTTATCAACCTGTCCATACTAGAGGATACCTTTTTTTATTGCATATTCAGAAAGTATAAATTGGATCGTACTCGATGTGGTAGCCAATTTTAAGAATAAAGTATCAGTACAACTAAGCCTCTACCTTCGCAAAAAAAGGCTTGTCAGTCGACAAAGTTTCTTTATTAGATTATGTTACTTTTATAATTTTTGGGGAAATTATGGGTAGTAGAATCATACATCGGAGGTTGATTATTGATGTACGAATATGAATTTGTAAAAGTAAACACTAAGTCTTCAAATCGTCATTATTATGATGTAGTTGGAAATTATGCTAAAAGTGGTTGGCGTCTTCATCAAGTTGTCGATAGCCAACAAGCGATTGAAGGAGCTAGTGTTGAATTGATTTTTGAAAGAGAAATACTCGATTTCGAATAAATACAGAGGTAGTCTTTTGATTCATTCTAAAAGTCATATATTATTCAACTTTCATCTGAGTGAATAAATACTTTTAAATGGTAAATCAAAGACGACCTCTTTTTCTTTTATGAGTAGTTCATGTTAAAATAGTAGGGCAGGGCTTTGGGAAGGAAATAAATTCCAAGCTCAATTTAAAATAAGTTATTTGTTTTCGTTTTTAGATTAAAGATTTCATGAAAAAGAATTTACATAAAAAGTTGAATTTTTATTAAGAGCTGGATAAGGGAATTGAGGCAAGGTTGGTATTAATAACATATCAAAAGCTGGGATGATTACCCTGAAGTTAAGAAAGGGGATTTATTTTTGAAGAATAAGTTGGTTTTGATTGATGGGAATAGTATTGCCTATAGGGCTTTTTTTGCATTGCCTTTATTGAGTAATGATAAGGGTGTTCATACGAATGCGATTTATGGTTTTACAATGATGCTGTTGAAAATTCTTGAGGACGAAAAACCGAGTCATATGCTTGTTGCATTTGATGCTGGGAAAACTACATTTAGACATAGCACATTTAAAGAGTATAAAGGTGGAAGACAGAAGACTCCACCAGAGTTAAGTGAACAGTTTCCACTTGTTCGTCAACTATTAGATACTTATGGAATTGCGCGTTATGAATTAGATAATTACGAAGCGGATGATATTATTGGAACACTTGCAGGACAAGCGTCAAAAGATGAATATGAAGTAAAAGTCATCTCTGGAGATCGAGATTTATTACAGTTAGTTGATGACCGTATTACAGTAAGTATGACTAAAAAGGGAATTACTGAGGTAGAGGAATATAATCCGGCAGCTATACTTGAAAAGTATGAGATTTCACCTGAGCAAATTATTGATATGAAAGGTTTAATGGGTGATAAATCAGATAATATACCTGGTGTTCCGGGGATTGGTGAAAAGACTGCAATTAAGCTCTTAAAACAGTTTCAAACTGTAGAGGGCCTTTATGATCATTTAGATGAAGTAAGTGGGGCTAAGCTTCTTCAAAATTTAAGTGAAAATAAAGAACAAGCTCTAATGAGCAAACAATTAGCAACAATCGATACAAACTCGCCAATCGAACTGACTGTAAATGATACTATGCTTCCTGAAGCAGATGTGAATAAGGTAGCAGAATTTTTTAAATCTCTCGGTTTTACTTCTTTATTAGCTAAATTGGATCTAACGGAATCAGTCGAAGAACTAGAAGAGATAAAGTTTGATGAACTTGATTCAATCGAAGAGAAACACTTAGCAAATCATTCAAGCTTAATCGTGGAAATGATTGGTGAAAATTATCACTCGGAAGAAATTCAAGGCTTTGGACTTTCAAATGAAAAGGGCCATTTCTTCATTCCAACATCTGTTGGATTAGAATCAGATTTGTTTAAAAAGTGGCTTGAGGATGAGCGTGTTAAAAAGAATGTATATGACGCGAAAGGTGCATATGTTGCACTGAAGTGGAGAGGAATTGATTTAAAAGGAGTTAATTTCGATCCGTTACTTGCTTCATATATATATGATCCAGCACAGTCTAATAAAGAATTTGCTGATCTCGTAAATGGTAAAATTGATTTTTCAATTCAAACTGCAGAGTCAATTTACGGTAAAGGGGCAAAACAAGCGCAGCCATCTCAAGAAGTTTTAGCAGAGTATATCGTTCGCAAATCGATTGCTATTAGTAAGTTAGAAGAAACACTTGAAGAGTCATTACGACAAAATAGTCAATATGAACTATTAACTGAGTTAGAATTACCATTAACGTTTATTTTAGGTGATATGGAATTTGAAGGAGTAACAGTTAGAGAAGAGACTCTTCGTACGATGGGTTCAGAGCTAGCTAATACATTAAAAGTACTTGAAGAAAATATTTATGAGCTAGCTGGTGAGAAATTCAATATTAATTCGCCTAAACAATTAGGTGTTATCTTATTTGAGAAATTAAATTTGCCGTCTGGTAAAAAAACAAAAACAGGTTATTCGACTTCTGCTGATGTCCTTGAAAAATTAGAATCAGAGCATGAAATTATTCGATTAATTCTTCATTATCGACAAGTTGGAAAATTGAATTCCACATACGTCGAGGGATTATTAAAAGTAATCAATCAGACAGATTCAAAGGTTCATACTCGCTTTAATCAAGTATTGGCACAAACAGGTCGTTTAAGCTCAATTGATCCTAACCTTCAAAACATCCCGATTCGATTAGAAGAAGGTAGAAAAATTAGGAAAGCTTTTGTAGCTTCAAAAAAAGATTGGGTTATTTTTGCAGCCGATTATTCACAAATTGAGTTAAGAGTATTGGCTCATATAGCGCAAGATGATAATTTAATGGAAGCATTTAAAAACGATTTTGATGTTCATACAAAAACTGCAATGGATGTTTTCCATGTTAATGCAGATGAAGTGACAAGTAATATGAGAAGACAAGCAAAAGCTGTTAACTTCGGGATTGTGTACGGAATTAGTGATTATGGTTTATCACAAAGCTTAGGTATTACAAGAAAAGAAGCAGCTATATTTATTGAAAAATACTTTGCTAGTTTTCCAAAAGTAAAAGATTATATGTCAGATATCGTTCAAAAAGCTAAGTTAGATGGATTTGTAAGTACAATCTTAAATAGACGTCGTTACATTCCTGAAATTACAAGCTCTAATTTTAATATTCGTGGATTTGCTGAAAGAACAGCGATGAATACGCCTATTCAAGGGAGTGCTGCGGATATTATTAAAAAGGCAATGATTTTACTAGATGAACGACTTAAAGCAGAAAAGCTTCAAGCAAAATTAATTTTACAAGTACACGATGAATTAATTTTAGAAGCACCTCAAGAAGAATTAGCAACTTTAGAAAAATTAGTTCCAGAAGTAATGGAGCATGCAGTCGAATTATTAGTACCGCTAAAGGTTGACTATAATTCTGGAGAATCTTGGTTTGAAGCTAAATAATATCGAGCGTGTTTACGATCTAGACTAGAAAATGCAGGGATAGAAAAGTAAGTGCAATTCTTGTAACGATAATGAATTCAATGCCAATAGTACTTATACAGTTAAATTAATAGATAGGATGAAAATTGTATGCCTGAGTTACCGGAAGTCGAAACGGTTAGACGAACTTTATTGGACTTAGTAGTAGGAAGAACAATCTCGACAGTAATCGTTTCATGGGGAAAGATCATTAAGAAACCTAGTGAAGTTGAAGAGTTTCAGATTTTACTCAAAGGTCAAACTGTAGAAAATATTAATCGTCGAGGTAAATTTCTTCTATTTCAATTAAGTGATTTCACACTTGTTTCTCATTTAAGAATGGAAGGGAAATTTCGAGTTTTCCCGACCGAAGAACCTGTAGCACCTCATACTCATGTGCGTTTTCTATTTGATGATGGCACAGAACTTCGATATCAAGATGTTCGCAAATTCGGGACGATGCATTTGTTTAATAAAGGTGAGGAAAGTGAAGGGCCTCCACTTGCTAAGTTAGGGCCAGAGCCATTTTCGGATGAGTTTACTCCGGAGTACTTGAAAGAAAAACTTAAAAATACAAATCGAAAAATTAAAGTCGTGTTATTAGACCAGGAATTGGTGGTTGGTTTAGGCAATATTTATGTTGATGAGGTTTTATTTAGGGCTATGATTCATCCGGAAACACCTGCATCATCTTTAAAGCCAAAACAAATAAAATTACTTGCCGAAACTATAACAGAAACATTAAAAGAAGCTGTAGATTTAGGTGGAAGTACGATTCGTTCTTATGTAAACTCGCAAGGGAAAATAGGAACCTTTCAAGATATTATTAAAGTGTATGGCCGAAAAGGATTGGAATGTCATAATTGTGGACAACCAATCGAGAAGATAACAGTGGGTGGCAGGGGTACTTCTTTTTGTCCGGTTTGTCAGCCTAAAAAAAATTAACATAAGGTTCCTTTCTTTCATACTATAACAAGAGTACGAAAGAGAGGAGCCTATTTTTATGGTAAATATGCTATCATTAATACTACTAGCATGCGCGCTAAGCTTAGATAGCTGCAGTGTTGGATTTACTTATGGACTTCGAAAAGTAAAAATTCCTTTAAAATCAATTATTACAATTGCATCTTGTTCAGGGATTATACTAATGACATCAATGGGCATTGGGCATGCAATTACAGACTTATTCTCACCAGTAATCGCTAAAAGAATCGGAGGAATTGTACTTGTAGGTATAGGTTTGTGGGTACTTTTTCAATTTTACCGATCGAATAAAAACGCTAAATCAGCAGCGGAAGAAAAAAATGAGATTGAAGATAAAGGGATTGACTGGGAATTTGAAATTTTAGGTGTGGTCGTAAAAATATTAAAGAAGCCTACAACTGCAGATATAGATCGTTCTGGAAGTATTAATGGATTGGAAGCTTTGTTACTTGGTTTTGCACTTTCACTTGATGCATTTGGTGCTGGGATCGGTGCATCATTACTTGGATTTTCTCCATTATTGACAGCATTTGTAACATCAACTGCTAGTGCATTATTTTTAATATTTGGTATGAAATTAGGAAATGTGTTATCGAAAACATTATGGCTTCAAAAATTAACTTTTTTACCAGGCATTTTTTTAATATTAATTGGATTATTGAAGATGTAATAAATAGACTGAAAGAGTGTTTCCGAATGGATTTTTTCCATTTGGGCCTCTTTATTTAGTGAGGAGAATCATAAGATGGGTAAAATTTTTGGACTAACTGGCAGTATTGCAAGTGGCAAAAGTACTGTTTCTAATTTTTTAAAAGAATTAAATGTTCCCATTGTAGATGCAGATGTAATTGCTAAAGAAGTAGTAGAAATTGGACAACCTGCATATGAAATGATTAAAGAAGCTTTCGGAAGTGAGATTCTATTGGAGTCTGGAGAAATTAACAGGCCACTTCTTGGAAGTATTATTTTTAATAATAAAGAAAAGCGCTTACAACTTAATGGGATTGTACATCCCGAAGTCAGACGAGAAATGAAAGAACAAGCAGACAAGTACATAAATCAAGGTGAGCCACTTGTTATTTTAGATATACCACTTTTATATGAAGGTAACTCAATTGAATTGGTGGAGAAGGTAATCGTGGTAACAGTGTCTGAAGAAAACCAACTAAAACGGTTGATGGATCGTAATGGATTATCGAAAGAGGATGCACGATTACGTATAGCATCTCAAATACCTGTAAAGGAAAAAGCGGCAAGAGCTGACTATGTAATTGATAATAATGGTGACCTTGAGGATACAAAAAGACAAGTAAAAGACCTATTAAATAAAATTATTTAAGAAAATAATGTAAATAGTTTAACCAAAATCCGACTTATGTGTTATACTAATTGCAGGGAGATAATAAACAGTATAACTTAATTGGGGGTTTACTTATGGTAAATGTAGCAATAAATGGATTTGGTCGAATCGGACGCATGGTTTTCCGTCAAGCAATTAAAAATGGTGATTATAATATAGTAGCAATTAATGCAAGCTATCCTTCTGAAACTTTAGCGCACTTAATTAAGTATGACACAGTTCACGGTAAATTTGATGGTGAAGTTATTGCAAACGCAGATCATTTAATCGTTGATGGAAAGCGTGTGGAACTAATTAGCGAAAGAAATCCTGAGTTACTTCCATGGAACGAGCTAAATGTTGATATAGTTATTGAAGCAACAGGTAAATTTAATGATGCTGAAAAAGCAAAAATGCACATTACTGCTGGAGCACAAAAAGTAATTTTAACTGCACCTGGTAAAAATGAAGATATTACAGTAGTAATTGGAGTAAATGATGATCAATTAGATTTAGAAAAACATCACATCATTTCAAATGCATCATGTACTACAAACTGTTTAGCGCCAGTTGTAAAAGTACTTGATGAGCAATTCGGTATTGTAAACGGCTTAATGACAACAGTTCATTCATTTACAAATGATCAAAAAAATATCGATAATCCGCATAAGGATTTACGTCGTGCACGTGCTTGTAGCCAGTCAATAATTCCAACAACTACAGGTGCAGCTAAAGCATTATCAAAAGTACTTCCACACTTAAATGGAAAATTACATGGTATGGCTTTACGTGTTCCTACTCCAAACGTTTCTCTTGTTGACTTAGTTGTTGATTTAAAGAGAGAAGTAACAGTTGAGGATATCAATGAAGTATTTGAAACAGCATCAAAAGGTTCAATGAGCGGAATTGTTGAATACTGCAATGAGCCATTAGTATCAATTGATTTTAATACAAATACACATTCTGCGATTATTGATGCTCTTTCTACTATGGTAATCGATGGTACAAAAGTAAAAGTATTAGCTTGGTACGATAATGAGTGGGGCTATTCAAGACGAGTAGTTGACTTAGTGTCAATCGTTGCATCAAAAATAAAAAAGCTTGAAACGGTTTAAAAATTAAAAGATAGTATTGAACATATAAAATTATGTAAACGAATACAAAAGGCTAACTAGTTAATCTGGTTAGTCTTTTTGAAGTTGTATGATATTTAAAAGTGTCATACTAATGTTCTGTTTTACAGAATATATTTGTGACTTGATATGTAAGTAAGAACGTTTGCGGGGTATTTAGGCTTCCTGCATTTCTTTGGGGAATCGAGTGCCTTTCGTTCCAATCAACAAGTCTTATTTTAAACACTTTTTATCCATATTTTGACTAAAGATTAGTACGACATAATATATTTAAAAAAGGAGTCTATAAATAAGATTGAAGTTTTAAGAATGCACCAATCTTTTACACTTAAACCCTTTATGGTTTCCTTTTTGTTGCTTTGAAATAATAGTAGCGCCAATGGATCTTCTATATTTTCCTGACCCAATTTCTTCACAATTAATCCAGTAAATAACAAAAAAATAAAATTTATCTTGCAATTCAAATTTAAAGAAAGTATACTAACTTTCGTGAACTTCTAAAAGTATAACTAATTACTTAAAGGGTTAGGACCTCTTTGGACTAACTTTCCCCCGTGGTAGTTGATCATACTTTCGCAATAGAAGTCATGACAAATTATTTAAGGGGGAAATGAATATGGATACTATGGGTCGTCACGTCATTTCAGAATTATGGGGATGCAATACAGAAAAATTAAATGATATGAAATTTATTGAGGAAACTTTTGTTGATGCTGCGTTACGCTCTGGTGCAGAAGTTCGTGAAGTTGCTTTTCACAAGTTCGCTCCTCATGGCGTTAGTGGTGTCGTAATCATTTCAGAATCACACTTAACTATTCACAGTTTTCCTGAGCATGGTTATGCAAGTATTGATGTTTACACTTGCGGTGATAGAATTGATCCAAATGTAGCTGCAAACTTTATCGCTGAAGCTTTAGAAGCTGATACTCGCGAAAACGTTGAGCTACCAAGAGGAATGGGTCCCATTCAAGTTAATAATGTAAAAGTTGTAAACGGTAACTAAAAAGAATTGAGAGAGGTGATTTTTCATCTCTCTTTTTTGTTTTCTTTTTAACTAATTTAATTAATATTGTATTTACATAGACGTTTATGGAATGAACTAGCTTTGCATAGTAAAAAATATTTGCAAGAACTAGGTCTTTGTGACATTTTAGAAATAAACTTTAGTTTATTTTGAATTTGTTATAGTATAGAGTTATAATAATACGTTTAAACAATTTAGTGTTTGGAGTTGAACTATAACGATGAGATGTCCAACGTGTAACTTTAATGGGACAAGAGTACTTGATAGTAGACCAGTTGATGAAGGTCGTTCAATTAGAAGAAGGCGTGAATGTGAAGAATGTCAGCATCGTTTTACAACTTTTGAGCGAGTTGAAGATAATCCTATTTTAGTTGTAAAAAAAGAGGGAGCTCGTGAAGAATTTAGTAAAGATAAGATGTTAAGGGGACTGATTAAAGCATGTGAGAAACGCCCTGTCTCTTTATCTCAGCTAGAGGACATTATTCATAGCATTGAAAAAGAACTGAAAAATAGTGGAACATCTGAAGTTCCAAGTGAAGTTCTAGGAGAAATGGTCATGGAGCATTTATCAAAGGTTGATGAAGTTGCGTACGTACGATTCGCGTCTGTTTATCGTCAATTTAAAGATATTAATGTATTCATTGATGAATTAAAAGATTTAATTAGCAAAGAGCGAGGTAAAGACGAATAATACTTCGCTCTTTTGATACAAGAAAGGAAGGTTTGAATGTCTATTGATAAGCAACATTGGATGGATGTTCTCCCTGCGGATCCTTATACTGTAACGGCAGCAGGCTATTTACATAATTTTCATAGACAAGTTTTGACGATGTTGTATCAGCCGATTATTGGCAGTCAAGCTTTAAGTTTATATATGACACTATGGGGTGAATGTGAGCAAACGGATCTTCATCCTAATACATTAACACATCATTCATTAATGCTTGGAATGAAAAATAATTTAAAATCAATT
The DNA here is from genome assembly GCF_002556365.1 of Bacillus sp. AFS002410. Lineage (NCBI taxonomy): Bacteria > Bacillati > Bacillota > Bacilli > Caryophanales > Bacillaceae > Bacillus > Bacillus sp. AFS002410. The sequence goes on along the minus strand of NZ_NUEU01000014.1, from coordinate 17,979 downwards.
TATGAACAAAGATTAATCCTTGAAGGAATTGGCTTACTTAAAGTTTATGAAGGGTTTGAAAACAGTACGAAAAAGCTTCTTTATGAGCTTCAATCTCCGCTAGATCCTCATTCTTTTTTCGAAGATCCTATTCTAAATATCTTTCTGTTTAAAACAATTGGGAAAACACAATATCAACGAACAAAAAACTTTTTTAGTAGACAAGCATTTTCGAAAGATGGCTTTCGTGAGATATCTAGGTCGTTTGATTCAGTATTTCAAACCATTACGGTAGAACAATTAAATGAAATTCAGCAAAGTAACGATCTTTCCACATCAAATGATACGAAAATATTACAAGACAGTCAGTCTGTTAAAATTTCTGTGAAAATGGAAGAGTTTGATTATGATTTATTTTTAGACGGTCTTTCAGATTCGTTTGTTCCAAAACGATCATTTACTTCAGACGTAAAAGAAACCATTTTAAAACTTGCATTTTTATATGGAATAAATCCGATTCAGATGAAAACAATTGTAATGCGTTCACTAAATGAAGAAAATAAAATTAATATAGAGACACTTCGATTAGAAGCAAGAGATTGGTACCAATTCCAGCATCACGAAGCTTTACCTACGATTGTTGAAAAGGTTCAGCCAATTCAACATAGACAAATGGGGAATGAACAGCCAACAACTCAAGAAGAAAAATTAATTCATTGCTTTGAAACAATATCTCCTCGTCAATATTTAAAGGAGATATCTGGTGGAGCTGAACCAAGTGAAGCTGATTTGAAGATAATTGAAGAAATTATGATTGAACAAAAACTTCTACCTGGCGTAGCGAATGTGTTAATCGATTATGTAATGATTCGTTTAGATAAAAAACTTTCTAGAAATTACGTTATTAAGATTGCCAGTCACTGGGCACGAAAAGGTGTAACAACAGTTAAACAAGCTATGGATCTTGCTCGCAAAGAGTTTGAAGAAACTAAACAAAGTGCAACTGCTGCTAAAACGCGAACAAATAATAGACGCAATAAAGCAATTCGAACTGAAATTGTACCTGATTGGCTTCAACCGAATACAACTGAAGTACCAAAAGATTCAGTAGCAATGAATAGCACAAATGATTCTTCGATAGATGAAGAACGAAAACGACTAGAAAAAGAACTAGAAATGTTTAAAAATAAAAAGAAACGGTAAATGGGGGGACATAAGTGGAACCAATTCAAAACGCATTTAGTGCATTAATGAAGAATAAACAATTCCAAGACACATTTCAAAAAATGCAACAAGAAGTCCGTAGTCACCCAAAAATTGTTTCGTTTTTAAATGAGCATAGAAATGAAATTACGGATAAAATGATTGATAGTAGCTTAATCAAACTTTATGAATACATTGGCCAAAGTGTAAATTGTGAAGATTGCCCATCATTTAGCGAATGCAAAAATATGGTGCATGGATATCATCCTCATTTGATTATTCAAGGGAAGCGAATCGATGTTCAATACGATCGTTGCCCAAATGGCATTAAAAATGACAAACGCAAAAAACATGAGTCATTGATTAAATGTATGTATTTACCAAAAGATGTACTGCAAGCGTCTATGTCCAATTTGTCATTAGAAGACCCTGGCCGTTTTGAAGCAATTTCAGCAGCAAGGCAGTTTATCATGAACTATGAAAAGGGAAAAATGACGCAAGGTTTATATTTACATGGTCCATTTGGTGTTGGGAAAACTTTTATCCTTGGGGCTATTGCAAATGAATTAGCAGAGGAAGAAATTGGTTCGATGCTCGTTTATTTACCTGAATTTTTACGTGAACTAAAAAGTTCTATTAGCGATGGCACATTAGAAGAAAAAATTGAAGTTGTAAAAAAAGTAGAAGTTCTTATGTTAGATGATATTGGCGCGGAACAAATGTCTAGTTGGGCAAGAGACGAAATATTAGGAACGATTCTTCAATATCGTATGTTAGAAAAACTGCCTACATTCTTTACATCTAACGCCGATTTAACTCAATTAGAACATCATTTGACTTACTCTCAACGTGGAGAGGAAGAAAGAGTGAAAGCTGCTCGTATTGTAGATCGAGTAAAATTTTTAGCAAAACCAGTTAAGATTTCAGGTACTAATTTAAGACATTCATAAAAAAAACAAAAAATGGCGTAAAATCACAAATAACAATGTGATTTTGCGTCATTTTTTAATTATTACTTTAATATATATAGGACTAGGTGGTGCTAGAAAGGGGGGAACAGGGTGATTGAAATTTTTTTCAATGAACCCATTGATGCAGCTTATGTCTACGAACGATTACAAAAACGCTTAAAAAAGCAATCGAGACCATACTTTTTAAGAAGACACAAAATCAATACAATTTTAATCACATTTCCTCAAAACACTGAAGATTTAATAAAAAGTATTTTAGTTCCGACACTAGTACAATTTATTTTACTTCAAAAAGAAGATAAATGGATTCAGTCCATTTTACATACATCTTTTTTCTATGAGGAAGACGAACAAAGTCAAATCATACCAATCGCACAATCTTTATTAAGAGGAACTAGACGGAGCATTCCAAATCAGAAAAAAATTCGTAGGAGTAAGCATTTAGTATCACATGCCATTTCTACCTATTTAAAAGATGGAGTAAACTTCAGTTTTGATTCATTTATTACATTTCGCCTGAAAGAATATTATAAACAGTTAGCTTATGTTTGTGAGATTGCGATCGACGAATACAAATTAGAAAATGAGTATCAAAATCTTATTGAAAGCTTAAGACAGCAGGTTCTTAAAACAGACGCGCTCATTCCGCATGTTCATATCGTGTATGATGGGAAGTTTTGTGTATATGATCATCTTTTTTTACCACTCTCTAAAGAGGTGTTAAAAGGATATGGTAAGCAAGCTGGAAATAGGGATTATATAGATAATGAATTAATATTGCCTTTAACTGCAATAGCTCCTAAAAGAATCCATTTATACACTTCATCAGTTGATATCTCATTAATTATTACATTACAAAATATATTTCAAGAACGAGTCCTAATACATACATTACAAGAGTTTTCGCAGGAAAAATTGAAATGAAAATATACATTTAAAAAAAGCATTGTCATAAATAAGTTTCTTTGATATAATAAATTTCGTTGCGAACAAAGCATACGAAGATTGACAACATCATGTCGCTATGTTATAGTAACGAAAGAAAAGAATACTTATTTGTTGAAGAAGAGGCACCCGCTTCTCACCTGGATGACGCTACAAGTTGTTATCAGGTAACAGAATCATTAATTACTTTGATACTGTCAGTGTGGGTGTATTTATATACCCACACTTTTTTGTTGGGTCGTAATTGCTTCAACGATACAAATTAAGCTCATTCTTACAATACCTTGGAGGTGTTTTACTATTAGCAAAGACATGATGGTAAACGATGGAATTCGTGCTCGTGAAGTTCGATTAATTGGTCCTAACGGAGATCAACTTGGAATCAAGTCAAAACAAGAGGCTCTTGAGTTAGCTTCGAATGTTAATCTTGATCTAGTGATGGTAGCACCAACGGCTAAACCACCTGTATGTCGCATAATGGACTACGGTAAATTCCGTTTCGAGCAACAAAAGAAAGACAAAGAGAGTCGTAAAAACCAAAAAATTATTAGCATGAAAGAAGTTCGTTTAAGTCCTACAATTGATGAACATGACTTTAACACAAAACTTCGTAATGCAATTAAGTTCTTAGAAAAAGGCGATAAAGTTAAAGCGTCTATTCGTTTCAAAGGACGCGCTATTACGCATAAGGAAATTGGACAACGAGTACTTGATCGTTTCTCAACTGCTTGTGCAGAAGTTGCAACTGTTGAGTCACACCCTAAAATGGACGGTCGTAGTATGTTCTTAGTCTTAGCACCTAAAAACGAAAAGTAATTTATTTGAGGAGGAAACACGATATGCCTAAAATGAAAACTCACCGTGGTTCAGCAAAACGTTTTAAAAAGACTGGATCAGGTAAATTAAAACGTGGTCGTGCTTACACAAGCCACTTATTCGCTAACAAATCTACAAAAGCAAAACGTAAATTACGTAAAGCTTCATTAGTAAGTAAAGGCGATTTCAAACGTATCCGCTTTATGCTTACAAACATGAAATAAGAACGATAAACGTATTAGATAGATATCTAGGAGGGAAACAATATGCCAAGAGTTAAAGGCGGTACAGTTACACGCGCTCGTCGTAAAAAGGTTATTAAATTAGCAAAAGGTTATTACGGTTCTAAACATACATTATTCAAAGTTGCAAACCAACAAGTTATGAAATCATTAATGTATGCTTACCGTGACCGTCGTCAAAAGAAACGTGATTTCCGTAAATTATGGATCACTCGTATCAACGCGGCTGCTCGTATGAACGGACTTTCTTACAGCCGTTTAATGCACGGATTAAAATTAGCTGGTATCGAAGTTAACCGTAAAATGTTAGCTGACCTAGCTGTAGCTGACGAAAAAGCATTTGCTGAATTAGCAAACGCTGCTAAAGCTAACTTAAAATAATTATTTAAAAAATCCTTAACAATTGTTAAGGATTTTTTTTATTTGATTTATTTTTAAACTAAGCTAAATTCTTTTTTCATGTTATTAACATTTGATTCATGACAATATTTTGTGAAGCCAGAAGGAAATAAAAATTCTGTTTCAAATGAATTTATTTCTGCTTCTTTATTTTCCTGTACAGCATTTTGAAGTCTTTTTAAGTAATTTCTACCCAGTTCAATCCTTCTGTTTATTTCTTCTTTATTTGATGAAACTTGACCATGACCTGGAATTAATAATGTAAGCTCGAACTTACTAATTAGTTCCTCTGCTTTATCTAATGTATTGTAGTAACTCTTCACGCTATCAAATACAATCGGTAACTCAAAGTCAGATAAATAATCTCCTGTAATCCACACTCCTAAATTTTCAATATAAAGAAACAAACCATCTTTAGTGTGCCCCGGAGCAGTGTAAAATCTTAACGTAGTCTGTCCGATTTTTATTTCCTGACCTTCTTCACTAATAATCAAATCAACTCTTGGAAATTCAATAGGTTCCACATAATTAATATAATTATCATTATAGAATTGACGAATTTTTGCTACTTTAATTTCTTTCTCAGGATGGTTATGTAAGTTTTCACTTCCAATTGTTTGAGCGGTTGGAAATGCATTATAGCCAATAATATGGTCAAAATCTCCATGAGTAAAATATAAATAAATTGGACGGTCCTTCTTAATTGAATCAACAAACTCTTTTATCTCATTTATTTCATGAGGTAACCAAGTTGGATCAACTATAATGATACAATCATCGGTTGCTACGACAGTTGAGTTTGTTTGAAATAATGCACTTTGAAATACTGTAACATTGTCATTTTGAAATAATATCATTGAAATACTCCTTCATAAATTATTAGAAAATTAAGCTGATACATAATATTGTAACAAATAAACGAAAAAACCTTAATGAATTAAGCTAAGTTAATTCTTTAAGGTTTTATTTACACATTAAGAAAGTATAAATTGGAAGGGGTGAAGATCAGTCGACGTAGATGCCGATTTTAGGTATAAGTATAAGTGCAACTACCCCTCTGTCTTCGCCTAAAGGCTCGCCAATCGGCGAGTTTTCTTTATCTATTTTGGAAAGAAATTCGGCTTAATCGTAGTATCTTCATATCGTTTATGAAATACATGAGTTGTAGCAGGTGACATCGGTGGGATTAACCACTTCCAATTCCCGGTTAGTTCTCGGCCACATGCTTCTTCTTGTTTTTCAAACTGAAGAAATTGCTGTGCCGCAGAGTGGTGATCAACAATGCTTACACCATTTTTTTTATAGGAATGTAAAACTGCAATATTTAATTCAACAAGTGCCCGATCTTTCCAAAGTGTGCTATTTCTTTTTGTATCTAAACCGATAATAGTAGCTACTTTCGGTAACATGTTATAACGAAACTCATCAGCAAAATTTCTCGCACCTATTTCAGTTCCCATATACCATCCATTAAACGGAGCAGCACTATAAGATATTCCACCTATTTCTAAATTCATCTCCGAAATCATCGGAACTGCATACCATTTAGCGTTCAAAGAAGAAAAGTCGTATTCGGGATGTTCAATCGGTACTTCAAGAATGAGTTCATTTGGAATCTTGAAATACTTTGGTTCGTTATTGTCTAAAGAATAAACAATGGGCAATATATCGAAGTTAGTATGATTCCCCATCCAACCTAGTCTTTCACATTCTTTTGTAAAATTGATTGATTTTGGGTCACCAATTATTCCATTTTCAGTTTCATAGCCAGCATATCGTATTAATTGGTGATTATGGATCGTTAGAGAATTGTTTGTTCCTAGATTCGCTTTAAATACTGTAATTGTAGGCAAAATCTTACCTGAATTTGTAGCATATTTTATATGATGTAAGATTTCCTGTTCAATACTATCATCATCATTGATATGGCGGGCATCTAAAACATGGAGTTTATCCCAAAACAATCTACCAATGCAACGGTTACTATTGCGCCACGCCATTTTTGCACCATGTTCTAACTCTTCATAAGTATGAGTGTAAAACCCAGTCTCTTGAATTTCAATTTCAATACTTTTTAATCGTGCTTCTATTTGATCAGATTGATTGAGTTCCTTATAACATTGCGAAATAAATTGTGATGCTTCTTTATATAAAGCTGATGTTGTTATCATAGTAATCTCCAGTAGGGTAAATTAAAAATTGATTAATAGTTTATTTATTATACCCCACAAATAATTAGGAGAAAATTAATATGAAATATATATGTTTAAAGTAGGAATTGAAGAAAAGTCTAAAGATTTTGTCAAAAAGAATACCAAACTGTATAATGTAATGGTACATAATCTTAATTAAAAAAAGGATGGATGAGTTTGTCTACTTTAGATGCAAAGTTACAAATGTTAAAAGAACTAACAGATGCAAACGGTGTAGCTGGATTTGAACATGAACCACGTGAAGTAATGAGAAAATATATTACGCCACTGGCTGATGAGGTAGTAACAGATAACTTAGGTAGTTTAATAGCAATTAAAACTGGTGACTCAAACGGACCAAGAATTGAAGTTGCTGGACATCTTGATGAAGTTGGCTTTATGGTAACTCAAATTGACGATAAAGGATTTTTACGTTTCCAAACAATTGGTGGCTGGTGGTCTCAAGTTATGCTTGCACAACGTGTTACCATTACTACAAAAGAAGGAAATATTACAGGAATTATCGGTTCAAAGCCACCTCATATTATGAGTGCAGAAGCAAGACGAAAAGTTGTAGATATTAAAGATATGTTCATAGATATCGGTGCTTCAAGTAAAGAAGAAGCATTAGAGTTCGGCGTGCGTCCTGGCGATCAAGTAGTGCCATATTTTGAATTCCAAACGATGAAGAACGAAAAATTATTACTAGCAAAAGCTTGGGATAACCGTATCGGCTGTGCTATTGCAATTGACGTATTAGAGCAATTACAAGGCCAAGCACATCCTAATGTCGTATTTGGTGTTGGTACTGTACAAGAAGAAGTAGGACTACGTGGTGCAAAAACATCTACATACAAAATACAACCTGACATTGGTTTTGCACTAGATGTTGGTGTTGCTGGTGATATGCCTGGTGTATCTGACAGAGAAGCACAAGGAAAATTAGGCAAAGGACCACAAATTGTTTTATACGATGCTTCAATGGTATCTCACAAAGATTTAAGAGAGTTCGTTGTAAGTGTTGCAGATGAAGTAGGAATACCATATCAATATGAAGCAATGCCTGGTGGTGGAACAGATGCAGGTTCAATGCACATTACAATGAATGGTGTACCTGCAATTGCAATCACAATCCCAACTAGATATATTCATTCTCATTCAGGTATCCTTCATCGCGATGATTATGAAAACACAGTTAAATTAATCGTAGAAGTAATTAAACGCTTAGACCGTCAAACAGTTGACCGATTAACATATAACTAATAAAAAGAGGGCGTTCCATAAGTCAGATTAACTGACAAGTGGGGCGTTCTTTTTTTGTTACGAATACTTTTTAAACTGTGAACTATACCAATTGTTCGTTAAATTAAAGCATCACAAACAGTTAATTAAAATAGCCGGAAAATAATACTGAAAATGGGGGGATCGATGAGCTGTAACAATCCATTCTATAGAAAATTAGCAGATTTCTATTCGTTTTTATTCGATAAAAGAAAATTTTAAGCAGTTTTGCATAGTATCCACCTGAAAATTTCATACTTTCATGGCTTATTAAGCTTTAATACCTATACTGGTAGGAGTATTTTCTTAGTTTATTTGCGATTCATCGGATTTTATTTGCAGTTTTGCTAATTTTAATTGCGATAATCGAAATTTAATTGCAGTTTTGCCTATTTTATTTGCGATTCTCGAAATTTAATTGCAGACCGCAGATTAATTGAGGTGATCTACATCTTTTTAAATTTAATTGTAGACCGCAGATTAATTGTGGTGATCTACATCTTAATTGCGATTCCCGAAATTTAATTGCAATACGCATCTTAATTACGATTTTTCGGATTATAATTGTAGTTCTGTCAATTTTATTTGAGGATATCAAAATTAATTAGCAGTCAACTTTTAACTAATATGACTTACTCTTAATAGCCACTCTCAAACACCTAATCCACATACTCTCATCTCCCATCCTGCCAACTTTTCATGCCTTTCTCACACCTCACACAGCCCAACCTACGTTATCGAACTGAAACAAACTGTATTGTTCCTATAACTAGTTTGAAATAATTTTGTCATATTCTATTGTTATGATTATTGCATGCTTTTCAAATAAGGTTACTCGGAAATGAATTGTAATACTGTTTTCAGCTAATTATAGTGGTAAGTCAATTTGTAAATTGAGTTACTGAAGGAGCCAAGACTTTTAAAGTACTTGGCTAATTTTATTATTGGAGAGTCTTTATTTAGACAATGAAAAGCGAAATAAAATTAGTTTTGAGGTGAGTTAATGAAAGCAAAAGTTAAAGTAAAAAACGTAACAAAGGTTTTCGGTAAGTCTCCAAAGAACGCCATTAAGTTACTAGAAAAAGGATATTCAAAAAAGCAAATATTAGAGCAAACAAACTCTACTATTGGTGTGAATAACGCGAGCTTTGAAATTTATCCAGGTGAAATCTTCGTTGTAATGGGATTATCGGGAAGTGGTAAATCAACGTTGATTAGAATGCTCAATCGATTAATTGAGCCTACGGCCGGACAAATATTGATTGATGATGATGACATCGTAAAGATGAATCCACAGCAATTAAGGAATGTTCGTCGTAAAAAAATCAGTATGGTATTCCAAAATTTCGCTTTGTTTCCGCACAAGACGATTCTAGAAAATACTGAATATGGACTTGAAGTACAAAATATTTCGCAGCTTGAAAGAACAGAAAAAGCTCTGAAATCACTAGAAATCGTTGGTCTAAAAGGTTATGAGCATCAATACCCTTCACAGTTAAGTGGTGGTATGCAACAACGTGTTGGCCTTGCAAGGGCACTAACGAGTGATACAGACATTTTATTAATGGATGAAGCCTTCAGTGCGCTCGATCCGTTAATTCGTAAAGATATGCAGGATGAATTATTAGAGCTACAAGAGACAATGAAAAAAACGATTATTTTTATAACGCATGACCTTGATGAGGCATTACGAATTGGGGACAGAATTGCTTTAATGAAAGATGGTAACATAATGCAAATTGGTACACCAGAAGAGATTATGGTCAATCCAGCCAATGAATATGTAGAGCGATTTGTAGAAGATGTCGATCTTTCAAAAGTACTAACTGCAGCACATGTTCAAAAGCGTGCTGAAAGAATTACGCCGGACCGTGGACCACGAGTAGCCCTGCAAATAATGAGAGATCAAGGGTATTCTAGTATTTTTGTTATTGATCGTCGACAAAAGCTACTTGGTGCAATTACTGCTGATGATGCTTCAAATGCTCTTATTAAAAATAAATCGGTAGAGGAAGTTATGCAAAAGGACATTGTGTCTGTTAAAGAAGATACTTTATTAACAGATGTAATTGGTGCGCTTGCAACTTCTACTCTTCCATTAGCTGTTGTAGATGAAAATAATCGATTAAAGGGTGTTATTATTCGCGGGGCAGTTATCGGAGCTTTAGCGGGTAAAACAGACGATTTAAATATAAAAGGAGGTTAAATATATGGGTATTCCAAAAATTCCATTAGCTGAGTGGATTGATAAAATTGTAGACGTGATTATAAAAACTTTCCATCCACTATTTAATTCAATTACGCACATCACAGAAGCCCTTTTAAATAACCTTGTTAAAGTTTTAGAACTTGGCCCATCAATTATTTTAATTTTAATCATTTCATTAATTGCTTTTTATACGAGTAGGTGGACAGTCGGACTGTTTACATTACTTGGATTGTTATTAATTGATAATCTTGGCCTATGGGATGCTACAATTCAATCGTTAGCGTTAATTTTATCAGCTATCGTTATTACAGTTGTAATCGGTATTCCACTCGGAATCTGGACGTCACAAAACATTCGAGTGAAACAAATAATCACTCCAATACTCGACTTTATGCAAACAATGCCAGCATTCGTCTATTTAATTCCTGCAATTCTCTTTTTCGGAATTGGTGTCGTACCTGGTATTTTAGCATCTGTTATATTCGCAATACCGCCAACAATTCGTTTAACGAATTTAGGTATTCGAGAGGTTCCAAACGATTTAATAGAAGCATCAAATGCTTTTGGTTCTACTACATGGCAAAGACTTTTTAAAGTGCAACTACCGTTAGCAGCACCTACAATTTTAGCTGGTATTAATCAAAGTATAATGCTTGCTTTATCAATGGTTGTTATTTCATCACTAGTAGGTGCACCAGGTTTAGGTGCAGAGGTTTATCGTGCTGTAACCCAAATCAAAGTAGGTGAAGGATTCGAAGCAGGTATTTCGATTGTTATCGTTGCAATTATTCTGGATCGAATTTCTCAAAATCTTCGTCAACCTGCTTATGGGAAAAGGTTTGCCAAAAAATATGTGTATGGTTTTATTGCAATAATCTTTTGTATATCCGCTATTTCAGTAGCATTAACAGGCGGTAATGATCAAAAAAAATCTTCTAATAAAATAGGGGCACAAGTTAATTTTGAAATTACGGGAATTGACCCTGGTGCTGGATTAATGAAAGCTACGGCAAAAGCAATGAAGGATTATGGTTTAAAGGATTGGACTTTAAAAGAAGGTTCATCTGCAGCGATGACCGCTGAATTGAAAAAAGCTTATGAAAATAAAGAACCTATTATTGTAACTGGTTGGACACCTCACTGGATGTTTTCAAAATATAAATTAAAGTATTTAGAAGATCCAAAAGGCTCATTTGGTAAGGATGAAGAAATTCACACAGTGGTTAGAAAAGGATTAAAAGAAGACGCTCCTGGAGCGTACAAGATTCTAGATAACTTTTCATGGAAACCGAATGATATGGAAGAAGTTATGAAGGATGTTCAAGATGGTGCAAAACCTGAAGATGCAGCGGCGCATTGGATCAAAAAGCATCAAAATCAAGTAAATGATTGGACGAAAGATACGTCAAAAGGAAATGGTGAAAAAATTAGTCTCGTTTATGTTTCATGGGAATCTGAAGTTGCCAGTACAAATGTGATTGGAAAAGTACTTGAAAACCAAGGCTATGACGTTACATTAAAACAAGTTGAGGCAGGACCGATGTTTGCTGGTGTTTCAGATGGAAGTGCAGATGCAATGGTTGCAGCTTGGCTTCCGACAACTCATAAAGATTATATGAATGAGTACAAAAAACAATTGGTTGACTTAGGACCGAATTTAAAAGGGACAAAATTAGGCTTAGTCGTACCAGAATATATGAAGATTAATTCAATAGATGATTTGAAAGGTAAAACGAAGTAAAATCATACTAAAAAAATGAAGAGGACTAACTTTGGTTAGTCCTTTTCTATGTTTTTACAGATTAAATTATTGACTTACTCCATTTTCTAATACTGCGAGAAGATCATGCTTTTGGTCTTCAGAAGCGTGACTCCAAAAAACTTCGAGAAGTACCCCTAAACCTGGTAATACTTTTTCCTCACCACTTTGAATAGCATCTACAATTGTTGCTTCTAATTGATCACTTTTATTACCTGAAATATTGTGAAGAACTGCACCGCGAATATTAAAATTCATTTTGAATTCTCCTTTCATATTAAGCTTTATGTAGTATTTGTAAACGGAAACGATTTTATGTATGATAAACGATATGAGACACGATGAAAGGTAAAGGAAATTTTATGAAACAAATTGATTCCATTCAAAATAATTCTGTAAAGGCTTGGAAAAAACTACACACAAAAAAAGGAAGAGATAAGGCTAAACAATATATCGTTGAAGGTTTTCATTTAGTGGAGGAAGCAATAAAGCAGGATGCACCGATTCTTCATTTGTTAATCAGTGAAGAAATTGATCTGCCTTCTAATTTTTCAACAGGGTCAATGGATATTACGTATATATCTAAAGATGTTTGTAAGGAATTAAGTGAAACAGAAACGACGCAAGGCATCTTTGCAATTATTGAATTTTCATTTGTGAGAATTGATTTTGAGAAAGTGTCAAAATTATTATTAATTGATGAGGTTCAAGATCCAGGTAATGTTGGAACGATGATTCGAACTGCGGATGCTGCTGGATTCGATGGTGTTATTTTAGGTTCAGGTACAAGTGATCTATACAATGCTAAAACGATTCGATCAACCCAAGGATCAATATTCCATTTACCGATCTTACGAGGAGATTTAACCGAAGTAGTTTCAAATTTGAAAGAAAAGGGAATAACTGTTTATGGAACTTCTCTTCAAAATGCAAAACCATTTAACGAAGTAAAAACTTCAAATCGTTTTGCCATTATTGTAGGAAATGAAGGGAAGGGTGTAAATTCAACCTTACTTTCATTAACGGATGAAAATCTGTATATACCAATTTATGGTAAAGCTGAATCGTTAAACGTTGGTATTGCAGCAGGAATTCTAATGTATAGCTTGTGAGGCTGAAAAGACAGTAAGTTAAAAAGGGCGATTCCACTAATTATTGAATTTTCATAGTTCTTACTCAAATGAGTAGTTGCATAAATGGAAAAAAATCAATATAATTAATTAAGAAAAATTTAATACATAAAAGCTTTGACAGAGAAGAGTAAATTTGAATCTCTATTTTAGGGAAAAAGTGTCGTAGACTGTGAGCACTTTTATAGTAGACCAAATTGAATTCACCTCTTGAGCTAGCGCCGGGACCATTTTTAATGTAAAGGCGACTCGGTCTATCTAAGTAGATCGTTAAATGAATGAAGTGAGCAGTTAGTTTGTGTTTGAATAATAACTGTTAATTAGGGTGGTACCGCGATCAATCCTCGTCCCTTTTTTGGGAGCGAGGTTTTTTTATGTTTAAAAATATAAAATTTGAATTTGAATAGGAGGATTATTCATGCAAGAGCGTTTAGTTTCTTTACAAGCAGATGCGATTAAGCAAATAGAAGAAGCAAAAGATTTAAAAGCATTAAATGAAGTGAGAATTGCCTATCTTGGAAAAAAAGGTCCGATTACTGAGGCAATGAAAGCAATGAAGGATTTATCTCCTGAAGAGCGCCCAAAAATGGGAGCTGTAGCTAATGAAGTACGTGCAGCAATTCAAGAGAAACTTGAAGCAAAACAAGTTGTCTTAGAACAAAATGCAATCAATGAAAAGTTAGAAAGCGAATCAATTGATGTAACACTTCCTGGAAGACCAGTTCATGCAGGTGGCGCACATCCATTGAGAGCGGTTATTCAAGAAATTGAAGATTTATTTATTGGAATGGGATACGAAATTGCAGAGGGTCCAGAAGTTGAAAAGGACTATTATAATTTCGAAGCATTAAATTTACCTAAAGGTCACCCAGCGCGTGATATGCAGGATTCTTTCTATATTTCAGAAGAAACATTAATGAGAACTCATACTTCACCTGTTCAAGCAAGAACAATGGAAGCAAATACCGAAAAAGGACCAATCAAAATTATTTGTCCAGGTAAAGTTTACCGCCGTGATGACGACGATGCTACACATTCTCATCAATTTATGCAAATTGAAGGTCTTGTAATTGGCGAAAATATTTCGATGAGTGACTTAAAAGGTACTTTACAACTTTTTGCGAAAAAAATGTTTGGTGAAGATCGTGAAATTCGCTTACGTCCAAGTTTCTTCCCATTCACTGAGCCTTCAGTAGAGATGGATATTTCTTGTATGAAATGTGGCGGAAAAGGTTGTAACATGTGTAAGCAAACTGGATGGATTGAAATTTTAGGTGCAGGAATGGTACATCCAAACGTACTTGAGATGGCTGGATATAATCCAAAAGAAGTTCAAGGATTTGCATTCGGAATGGGTCCAGAACGTATTGCATTATTGAAATATGGTATTGATGATATTCGTCATTTCTATACGAACGATATAAGATTCTTAAAGCAATTCCAACAAATGTAAGGTAGGAGGGGAAAAACATGTTTGTATCGACTAAATGGTTACAAGAATACGTTGATTTAAGTGGTGTTACACCAGACGAACTTGCTAAGTTAATTACAAAAGCAGGTATTGAAGTTGAAGGAGTTAATATTCTTTCTGAAGGAATTAAAAATGTTGTTGTAGGTTATGTAATGGAACGTGAACAACATCCAGAGGCTGATAAATTATCAAAATGTACTGTTGATGTTGGAGAAGAGCAACCAGTCCAAATTATTTGTGGTGCACCGAATGTTGCAAAAGGTCAAAAAGTAATCGTTGCAAAAGTAGGCGCAGTTTTACCTGGTAATTTTAAAATTAAAAAAGCAAAATTACGTGGTGAAGTTTCAGAAGGTATGATTTGTTCTCTTCAAGAGTTAGGAATTGAAGGGAAGGTAGTTGCAAAAGAATTCTCAAACGGAATCTTTGTTTTACCAAACGATGCTGAAGTAGGTGCTGATGCATTAGAAGTACTTTACCGTGATGATGCAGTATTAGAACTTGGATTAACACCAAATCGTGCAGATTGCTTAAATATGATTGGTGTAGCATACGAAGTAGCAGCGATTTTAGACCGTGATGTGAAACTTCCATCAATTAGTGCGGACTCAGCAGCAAATGCTAATTATGTTTCCGTTACAATTGAAGCAAAAGAAGATGCTCCTTACTACAGTGCTAAATTAGTTAAAGGTGTAAAAATTGGACCTTCTCCTTTATGGATGCAAGCTCGATTAATGAGCGCTGGTATTCGTCCTATTAACAATGTAGTTGATATTACGAACTATATTTTAATTGAATATGGTCAACCTTTACACGCATTTGATTTTAATAAATTAAATAGCAGTCAAATTATTGTTCGTCACGCGAAGGAAAACGAAAAAATCGTTACACTTGATGGTGAAGAACGTACATTACAACCACATAATTTAGTTATTGCAACAGATAAAGAAGCAGTTGCAGTTGCAGGTGTAATGGGTGGTCAAAGTACAGAGGTTGATGAGAATACTGTTGATGTTTTAATCGAATCAGCTGTTTTCAGAGGCCAAAGTGTTCGTCAAACTTCAAAAGATCTAGGCTTACGAAGCGATTCAAGTGCTCGTTTTGAAAAAGGAATTGATGTTTCACGTACATTCCCTGCTTCTGAACGTGCTGCTCAGTTAATGGCTGAACTTGCTGGTGGAACATTAGAAAAAGGCACTGTCATTGCTGACAACTTAGTTGATGACGCTAAATCAGTATCAGTATCTGTAAGTAAAATTAATGGTGTACTTGGTACATCAATTGATGCAGAAACTGTTAAAGATATTTTCCGTCGCTTAAGATTAGAAGCTGCACAGAATGGTGAAGTATTTACTGTTACTGTTCCTAGCCGTCGTGGTGATCTTTCAATAGAAGAAGATTTAGTTGAAGAGGTAGGTAGATTATATGGCTATGACCATATTCCTGCTACATTACCAACAGGTGTTGCTAGTCGTGGACAATTAACACCATATCAAGCGAAACGTAGAAAAATTCGTAAGTATTTACAACATGCAGGTCTTTACGAAGCAGTTACGTACTCTTTAACAAGTAATAATAAAGTAAAACGCTTTGCGCTAGAAACTGTAGACGCAGAACCTGTACGTTTAGCATTACCTATGAGTGAAGAGCGTAGTGAGTTACGTTTCAGCCTAGTACCTCATTTATTAGACGCTGTAGCATATAATGTTGCACGTAAAGAAGAAAATGTTCAACTATTTGAAGCAGGCTCTGTTTTCTTAACAAAGGAAAAGAACGAACTTCCACATGAACAAGAATATTTAGCAGGTGCTTTAACTGGTTTATGGTTACAACATGCATGGCAAGGCGAGAAAAAAGCAGTAGATTTCTACGTTGTAAAAGGTATTTTAGATGGATTATTTAGTGAACTAGGTTTATCAAATAAAATAGCTTATACTGCTACTAAAAAAGAAGAATTACACCCAGGCCGTACTGCTAGTATTTTATTAAACGGTGAAGAAATTGGTTTTATCGGTCAAGTTCATCCTGTTACTCAAAAAGAATGGGATATTAAAGAAACTTATGTTTTCCAATTATCTCTTGAAAAGCTATTAAACACTGAATTTGATGATATTTTATACAATGCAATTCCTCGATTCCCATCAATGAGCCGAGATATGGCATTAGTAGTTGATTCGAAAGTATTTGCAGGTGATATTCTTTCTACAATTCGTTCAACTGGTGGAAGACTTCTAAAAGATGCTACAATCTTTGATTTATACGAAGGTGATAAGATGGAAGCTGGTAAAAAATCAGTTGCCTTCTCATTAACGTATTTCGATCCAGAACGTACTTTAACGGATGAAGAAGTAACAAAATCTCACTCTAAAGTATTAAAAGCAGTAGAAGAAACACATAATGCTCAACTACGTGGGTAAATAATTGAAATAGATAAAAACCAAGTTCTTTTTTAGAACTTGGTTTTTTTAGTGCTGCAGGTATACCTGGATTTGCCTATATTTTTGATACAATCGCTCAAAATTTAGATGCAGGTGAAGAAGTAAGATTACCGTTTCAAATAATATAAATAAAAAACCCTTCAAAGTAGACTTGTATAGCTTTTTACTGTCTACTATTGAAGGGTATTTATTCAGATATTTAAGTTAATATCAATCATCATACTCTAAAATTTATCTTAGGTAAGTTTATTGAATCTTTACTAAATATCTAGTCTAACGATTGTTAGTGCAGTACTGTTTACCATTGCACCATCAACGCTGTTTGCTAAATGGTCTGGAGTGGCACCAATATTTCTAAGTTGGAATTGATCTCCAGCTGTGAAATGTACCATTACCTCGCCATTGATTTGTAAATTTGTCGTGTTACTATTAGGGAGATCTACACCAGTTCCAAATTCGCTGCCTGGAAGGATTGTAAACGTTGGAGATATTCCAGTGAATATTGCATAAGCTCCTTCAACTGGTTGTGTGCCTGTACCACCCATATTTCTAAAAATAACACTGTAGTTAATTAAATAATCTCCAGTGCTCATTACTGTAATTGTAGTTCCTCCAATAAGGGCGAAATCTCCAGAATTCACTCCGACAGTATTGAAGGATACTGGTGTATTTGTTGGTATATTACCTTGAGAATTAGTATTCCAAAAATTTGCATACATTGGAGTACATTCACAAACGCCAGTCGGTCCTGTTGCGCCAGTAACACCAGTAGCACCCGTAGCACCGGTAGCACCCGTAGCACCACGTTCACCCGTAGCACCAGTAGCACCGGTAGCGCCAGTAGCACCGGTAGCGCCAGTAGCCCCCGTAGCACCGGTAGCGCCAGTAGCACCCGTAGCACCAGTAGCACCACGTTCACCAGTAGCGCCAGTAGCCCCCGTAGCCCC
>NZ_NUEU01000013.1:0-87325 GCF_002556365.1 Bacillus sp. AFS002410 | reverse complement strand
GTTCGTATTATAAGGTCAACCAGTTAAATTTTCTGGTTGACCATTTTTTATATGGTCTTATGATTAAAGTAGTCGGGGCAGAACGAAGCTTGCGTGGGGCTTAGACCCCGTCAACTAAACAGTTCACCCCCTACTTATAGAAACATGCTTTGGGCTGGTTGGGACAAGGATCCCGCATAACAAGCGAACCTATGACACTATAAGGGAGTATTAGGGGAACCGATAAATTTAGTTTTAGGAGGAGATAATTATGAATCCAGTAGTTGGTCTGGATGTCGCAAAAGGAGAGAGTCAGGTTCAAGGTTTTTTAGATAAAAAGACTCCTTTTAAAAGAAGTTTTAAGATTTTACATACGGTTGAAGGCTTTGAGCAGCTACTTCAATTCTTAAAGAGTATCGAAGAAACAACGAACACAAAACCAGTATTGATAATGGAATCAACAGGGCATTACCATTCACCTGTTATGCAGTTCTTAGATAACTCAAATTATATTTATATCGTTATTAATCCATTAATTGTAGATTTACAATGAAAACTGACCCACTATTATCATCGAAAATTGACCCACCAATAAAATAATCGTTACACTTTTCTCATAAAGAAAATGAGGGGTGTAATTGGGGGAATGATCACGATTAATACTTGGACTAAAATTAGAAGTTTATCGACAGAAGGACATTCGATCAGATCCATCGCAAGAATGGTTGGTGCATCTAGAAATACTGTAAGAAAAGCATTGAAGGAAAGTAATTTACCAAAGTACTCTCGTACTCCTTGTGAAAATAAGTTAATCAGAGAATACGAAGAGTTAGTTTTTAGAGCTGATGTCTAAAAAGTTGATTGGCAATCGGATTTATAAAGAGATTTGTAAAGTAGGTTATACAGGTTCGATTACTACACTATATCGATTTATCAACTTCCATAAGGAAAACGTAGAAGCTTTTAAAACAACGGTTCGATTTGAAACCAATCCAGGTGAACAAGCTCAGTTTGATTGGTCTCCTTATTCTGTTGTCATTGCAGGAGAAATTGTACAAGTATATTGTTTTCTAACGATTCTATCCTATAGTCGCAAAAAACAGATAGTATTTAGTAAAACACAAAGAATTGAAGCAGTATTAGACGCTCTCGAAAGTGGAATACGTGGGTTTAATGGTGTGCCGAAGCAAGTAGTCATTGATAATGCAAAACAACTTGTATTAAGCCACCCACGTGACGATCAAGCAGTGTATCATCCCAAATTTTTGGAATTGGCTAGAACCTATCGGTTCAGCCCTTATGCTTGCCAGACGTATTGGCCTAGGACAAAAGGAAAAGTAGAACGACCATTTTATTACATTGAACAACATTTTATTAAGGGAAATGAGTTTAATAGTTTTGAAGAGTTACAGAATCGTGCAGAGGAATTTATACATGAATGGGAATTGGAACCTAACAAAACAACCTTGGTCCCACCTGCCATTCTATATAATGAAGAGCAGCCGGTACTAATGGAGTTACCAATTAGTCGTTATTCTCATCACCTAAAAGAAACTAGAAAAGTTAGTTGGGATTGTTTGGTATCCTATCGCGGAGTGAAATATAGTGTTCCAAATCAATATGCCGGGAAGAGTATTTGGTTGAATGAAAAACAAGGTCATCTCTTACAAATATTGAATGAATCAGGAATGATTGTTTGTGAACATATTCTATCAACCCAAAAAGGAGCAACAGTTATAAATGAAGTACATTATGAAGGTGTGAAAGGATCAACACCTAAAAGCCTTCCAAAAGTACGAGAAAAGTTTATTGATACATTTTCCGTTGGGAAAGAATACACGGATCTATTAAAAACTGATGTGAAAGCAAATTACACTCATAGATATCGGAATATTCTTGAACTATTAAATCATTATGAAGTGTATCAAGTTGAAGAAGTATTGAAACAAGCCATTTTATATAAGCGTACAGAGTACAATTTTTTAGTTAATCTATTAAAAAATATAGCTAGAAAGAAAACGATTGTTCCTCAAGCATCAAGGATTCCGGACGTTCAAACAAAAACAAGATCCTTAGACTATTATAGTGGGTTATTACATTAGAGGGAGAAAAAGAATGAAAAGTGAACTGAATGAGCGTTTGACGAATATTCTAAAAGAATTACATCTCAAAGAAATTAGTGAAATCTACGAAGTAGAAGCAGAACAAGCAGCGAAAACAAAACTAAGTTATGTAGGGTATTTATCAAAATTATTTGAGGCAGAAATATTATCAAAAACAGATCGATCAATAAATCGTAAGATTTCATTAGCAAAGTTCACTAAAGTATCAACAATAGAAGAGTTCGATTTCGCCTTCCAACCATCTATCAATGATACATACATGAGGGAACTAGCTAACTTAGGCTTCCTAGAGAAAAAAGAAAATATATTATTTATGGGACCGCCAGGTGTGGGGAAAACACACTTGGCAATCGCCCTAGGAATAAAAGCGTGTATAGCAAAATATAGGGTAGCATTTTATTCTGCGAAAGAGTTAATGGACCTACTCTACTCATCATTAATTGAAAACAACTTAACAGAACGGATAGAATCTCTAGCAAGAATACAATTAATTGTCATTGATGAGATTGGATATATGCCAATAGACAAAGAAAAAGCAAACTTATTCTTTCAGTTTATCAGCCGCAGATATGAAAGTGGATCAATAATCGTTACTACAAACATGCCGTTCGATCAATGGGATCAAGTTTTTGGTGACCAAGTGATCTCATCCGCGATATTAGATCGTTTAGCTCATCATTGTCATATATTTAATATTAATGGAAATAGTTATCGAATGAAAGAAAGATTAGAAAAATTAGAAGTATAGGGTGGGGCAAAATTCAGTGCAAAAGGTGGGGCAATTTTAGTTGACAATCTACACTTAAGCTTGAATTCAATCGAATATTTCTTAAATTTAGTTCCTTTTAAAGGCATAATAAATCCCCCTATAGTAGATTACCTATCCATTATAAGGGATAGGCTTTTTTCCGTGTCTACTATAAGGGGATAATATCAGGGTCTCCCGAGTTGCCGTATCATATCAATGTATAACGTGTCAAGGTCTATGACTCCAGAGAGGCTTTACCATTCTCGCCTTACCGAAAGGTAGAGTGTAGCTTTCTGCTATGCATAAAGCATCAGCCCTCTCGTTTTACTAACATTATGGAGCTCAATCCCTTCAACCATTTGGCTTTCGGCTCGCTACCTAACTGTCTACGCTTAAAGATTAAAGTTACCTTTAACCCTCCAAGACTCGCTACGAGCGAATGGCTAGTTCTTACTCGACGGGAATCCCACCCGTTATATGATACGACCTAGGCTCGGCCGCACATGCATGCGTTAGTTCATTAAGAAAAGCTATTCTTATTAAAGAATCGCGCCCTTTTCTTGATTAAACAAGAAGCTCATATTAGCCGGTATTGTGGAGGCAATTCACTTATTCTTGCTGGTAATGTTAGATATCGTAGAAGAATGAGATTACTTTGGATCAACAATTGTTTGATTAAAGTTATTCGTTAGCTCAAAGAAAGATCTGTGTAAACATCTCTCAATTCTCAACTAACGTCAACTTTTTGAAGAAAAAATGGATTACTCTTCTGTTGCCTATTTATAATGAATAACATTTCAAGAATACCAATAAAAAGCATAATCAGTCATAACTGAGGATTCACCCAACTGATGTAACATAGCTGAAATATTCCCTCTATGATAGGTTCCATGATTCACTACGTGTACGACCATTTCAGATATACTTGTTTCTCTTAATCCTGCCCATGGATTATCCAACATTATTCTCTTTTCCATATCCTCCTGTCTGTTCAAAAAGGTTTTAAACCGAGATGTTAAAGTGTGAAATTCCGTTTCTAAGTCTTCAATGGGCAGTTTCTCAATTTTTTCTTGAATTTGAAATGAAGATTGCATTGCTTCATTCATACTCTGACCCTCGAGGGTATTAAGCCATCCATATTCCACCAAATATAGATGAGATAAAACCTTTGAAACAGAAGAAAAGACACTTTTCATTTCCTTTTGATATTTCTTAGGAGAAAGTGTCTTAAGATGATCAATTATCCGTTGATTTGCCCATACATGATAGTTATATAGATTTTCTACATGATTTGCCATACAATCGCCTCCTAATCATCACGTTTTTTAATATTCTTTATCAGAATGAATTATTCCTTTAAATATTATTATTTATCTGATGAGATCTTCAACTAAATGGCCCAATTGTTGAACAAAGGTCAAAGCACTCTTCAACTAACCTGCCATTTACTACAATAAAAAAACTGCAATTAAGCAGTTTGTGATCTTCAACCTCTGGTTTTTTAGAACTAATTGGGTAACTATGTATTCGTTAAGCTTATTCGACTATCCTGCAATTTAAATAAAATAGAGGATGATCCTGTGATCATCCTCTATTTGTTGTTTAACTAACGCGCTCGTTAGTTGTATAAGAAACAAATCAAACAGCTAAACTAGCTTTGCCAAATTATAATAAGCACTAATATACGATAAGACCATTTTATTAATTGCATATATTTTCTTTTACTTTTTTCCTCTAATACATGTTTGAATAAATTTAGTTTTAAGAACAATTTATTTATTAATTTAACTAATAATAAACAGGCTAAAAGAATAAACAAACCAATTGCAAGAAATTTAAGACCTTGTTCCATTACTCCTGTGTATTTCAATAAAATTTGAATTATCAATGTTACATTAAATGCTATGTTAAAGCCTTGTTCTTTAAGAAATTCTCTGATAGTCATTGTTTGTTTCATTTGTATCTCCAAACTTTTTTATAATTTCAGTTTAATTATATCAACTGAATTAGTATTTGTAATTTGGGGTAATTTTGCCTTTTTCGATAGAATTTCAAATTATCCTTATTCCACTAACCTGCCCATTTTGTTTAAGTGAAAACTTTCGCAAAATCAGAGCTTACGACAACATAAATAACCAATTTTGTCTGAGATTATTCTCCCATAAATAGGATTTTATGGAAGAACGTGACTGCCGGTTTTAAACAACTTGACTGGGCAGATAGAACAACCTTTAATTTAAAATCTTCCCCTTGCCCCGGGAACAAGGAGAAGACACTTATTTCATAAAAAGTAGCCACTTACAATCGATACTCCGTTACGACGAAGTAAAATCGCATACTGTTTTTTTTAAAAAATAATCAGTTTCAAAGCTGATAGTAGATCGTTAACGATTATGTCAGCAAGCGAGCTTCAATATACACTCTAAAAAAATTCGCTCTTTCCATTTCTTTAAATGGTTCTGGCACAGATAAAAGAAATAATGAATCTGTTTTGCCGCTCTTACTTGAATAATCTTTCAAAGGTTTTAAAGGTTGCTAAGCAACCGCCAAACAGGCTCGATGCCTGTTTTCATCAAGAAAAAAACGGATGTTTTTTCCTCCAATCGTGAAGCTATATCGGCTGACATTCCAGCACTTATTCTACTTTTCTAGCTCACGTTGATTTTTCCTTTTTTAAGCAAAGGGGCAAACCCCCTTCGCCCTTTTTCAATTTTTCTAGCTAACCTAAACACTAAAATAAAAGATAGAACGGACATTTACTACACTTTATATCAATACATTGAGCACAAGGTAAAATAGTGTGATTACAAACGGGACACGGTTGTATAACAAACTCCACTTTTAGCTCAAACTCATTTTCACAATATATACACCATTCCACTACTTTCTTTAGAGTTAGCATACCTTTCCCCTATAAGTAGAACTCTGTCCAGTAAAATATGTCCTTCTGGATTCAATTCATAATCAAACAAACATTCCTTAATTTCTTTCTTTGTCATGCCAGACTTATAACAATCTTTGATGATTGCAACCTTTGAGTCATACCATTCATAAGCACCCTCTATATAAAATGCTTCTTCTCCTTCTTGTAAAAATCTGCCAGTGTCTTTGGTTCGTTCATATCCATTTTTTTCTAAAATTTCTGCCAGGTCCTTTACTACCTTACATGCTTCTTTATGGGATTTATTCTTTTCTTCTATGTCCCTACCCCCATTATCATCTTTATCAAACAGTTCAAGAAAGTCATTGCTATCAGAAAATTCCCACAAAGCCTTTTCATTTACATTTACAATCTCTACCATTCTATTTAAGTCCATTTTCATCATCCCTCTTATTCTTTTTTGCAAAGGGGCACAGCCCCTTTGCTATTTTTAAAATTTTATAGATAGCCTTTTTCTTTTAAGCTGACATGTTTTCCTGTATGGGATACTATCACATGGTCAAGAACTTCGATGCCTAAAATTTTCCCGGCTTCAGCAAGTCTTTTCGTAACTTCAATATCTTCTTGGCTCGGTGATGCGTTCCCGCTTGGATGCTGATGACTAACAATAATGGAAGCTGCATTATTGAGAATTGCCGCTTTCATCACGTCTCTAGGATGAACAATACTTGAATTTAAACTGCCCACATGTGCTCTATGTAGCCCAACCACTTGATTTTTTGTATTGAGCATCAATACTAGAAACACTTCTCTATCCTCATCTGCGATGTAGGATGCCGCTAAATTTTGTGCATCTTCTGGGCATTGGATACTATAACTTACAAACGGTGCTGATACTTCTCTAATTTCCTGCTTAATTCTTACCACTTCAAAGACTGTTGTTAATTCCATTTTTAAATTCTCATTTTCCTTTGATTTTCTTTTTTCTTTTGACTGACGAAGCGAATAGGTTCCCCAAAGGGGGATTATTTTTCCCCTTTTGCAAGTAGAACGAAAAACACGCATAGGCAATTGGTCAAGGGTGCTCTTCGCACAAAAAGTTTTTTATGTTGCGATAGCGCTCTTAATAAAAAACTTTTTTGCCCCTTGACCAATTGACTAGCTGTCTTAGTTTCCTGCCGGAAAGGTTCGGGTGTCCTACCGGTGAGGAAGCTTAGTCGGCTTGCGCTGTTTTACGATTCGGAAGGAAAATGGGAAAAATAACAATAAAAAGCAGCCGAGTAATCTTCGGCTGCTTTCCTTGTCTTTTATTCTTTTAATCAATCAATTTTTTGATATTCAGCTTTCGGCTCGTTCGGTATGGCCTTGTCGTAAATGGAACAGGAACCTACGGAATGACAGAAAGACGCTCTTCTCTTTCTGATTAATCCTTAGTGCTGCCGCCCAAAGTATATCTATAAATCTCTTATCCTTTAAGGTTTTGATTTTCTAAACGTTCGGTTTCATCATTCAAAGTATCCAAGAAGATCCGATATTTTCGACAGTTTGAGAATCATTAAGCTAATTCTCTTATTCATAAGCTCGAATCCAATGATAAATCTCTTCTGAAACAAACAGTTTATTTTCTCTTAATTCCCCGTAAAGATAGGAGATAAAAGTTGGCCAAGTATAAGTGTACTTACTCAATTTATTAATATAAGCTAACATTTCTCGTAAACGCTGTACAAGCTCATAAACTAATTTGGAAGTAACATTTTCCTTTATAAAGGAACTGATGAAGTTCGTGTACTTTAACGTAACATCAATCAGGAGAGCAGTCGCTTTTGTAGGAGTCACATCTAAGGCAAATGCCAATTTTTTAATTTGATCATTTGTTTCTTTTTTTGAATCGTATGGTAATCCTTTCATTGATTGATGCTAATTTGACTGTTTGTAAGGAAGTTTTTTCTGGAAACCCTCGATACATCGTAGAATTATGCCATATATTGAGTGGGTTAGCCCACACGAGTAGCAGTATCTTTATTAACGGTAAGTATTGCAACACCATCTTTCGCAGCTCAGAAAACAGAAAATAAGCCAGAAAAAAAAGAGGGCAATGTAATTTATAATAAGCATGAAGAAAAAGACTTAAATAAGTTATTCGAAACTGATGGAACTGTAAGTTCAGAAGATAGTGGAGTAACTACTTTGGCAGCTCCTACTCGAGCAGATTCAGAAAATGATTCCACAAGTAGTTTACAAATCTTATTCTACTATTTAGTAATGTCACATATTCCTTAAAAGCTTAAAGCTTTTAGAATAGTTACAAACCTCTTGGGAATATTAATTTTTATGGAGGTGATAGTAATGAATAACAACCAAAAATTTAACAAAACTTCAGCAGGAACAAATGCTCAGAAAGTAAATCAACAAAATGCTGCATCTACATCTAATAAATTCGGAACAGAATTTGCTAGTGAAACAGATGTACAAGCAGTAAAAGAACAAAATGCTCAAGCAGAAGCCAAAAATCAAAAATCAGGACAATAATAGAGTTAACAAACAAAGGATATCTCGGTAATCGTTGGGAGTATACTTTTAAGATGATTCTGCAAACATAATTCATTTAAGAAAATAGAAAAAAGCCCTTAGAATATTTATTCTAAGGTTTTTTTGAATTTATAAATCAGGATCTATATTTACATATGTGATAATTCAACTTGGCAAGCTTTAGTTCAATGAGCATCTTCTTTTCTATTTCACATACTGGTCGTACTTTTTACTAGTGATCTTCATTCTCCTTCCTTTCCACTCCAGAAGACATCTTAATGAAAAAAAAACATAAGAATTATGAACGCTATCATTTTTATATACATGGTACTTAATCCAAATACCCCTCTAAGATATTGAATTGGCATTGAAAAAATTCCACCTAAAAATATGGTAAGAGCGATCTTTATTTCAACATTTAATTCTTTAATTTCTTTAATCAGATTTTTCATTTTATCACCGATCATAAAATTTTTATCTTTCATTCCTATTATTCTTTTCATAGTAGTTACACATTATTTA
This sequence comes from Bacillus sp. AFS002410, assembly GCF_002556365.1. NCBI lineage: Bacteria > Bacillati > Bacillota > Bacilli > Caryophanales > Bacillaceae > Bacillus > Bacillus sp. AFS002410. The sequence goes on along the minus strand of NZ_NUEU01000013.1, from coordinate 78,543 downwards.
TTTATTTATTTATTTATTTATTTATTTGTTGCGACAAAAGACAAATATCAATCACCTTCTTCAACTATCCTGTCAGTAGTTGAAGAAGAACCTCGTTTTTCGTGAATATAGTTGCAAATCTAGTTTACATAAAGATGATTATAGGTATCAAAAAAGAGCCTTCTAGTTAGAAGACTCTTTTAAAATTATTCGCCAGTTTCAGAAAACTGTTTAATACGAAGTCCAATTTGATCACGAACTCTTTGGAATACACTCCATTCTTGACCTGCTGGGTCATCAAATCCCCAATGAACACGTTTCACATGTGGTGGTGTTACTGGACATACATCATTCGCATGACCACATAAAGTCACTACTAAATCTGCATTGTTTAAGATGTTATTATCAATTACATCTGATGTTTGATTTCGGATATCAATGTCAACTTCATCCATTGCTTTAATTGCATTTGGATTCACACCGTGTGCTTCGATCCCAGCTGATAAGACATTCCATTCATTTCCTAGATATTGTTTCCCCAAAGCTTCTGCCATTTGGCTACGGCAGGAGTTACCAGTACATAAAAAGTAAATTGTTTTTTTATTATTTGGCATGTGTATTCCACCTTTGTTTAAATTTATATTGCTGTTTCTTTTGCAAAATATTTTCTTCTCATCCACAACGCCGCATTAACCAACGCAATCATTACGGGTACTTCAACCAATGGACCAATTACTGCTGCGAATGCTGCTCCTGAATTAATTCCAAATACTCCAACTGCAACTGCAATTGCTAATTCAAAATTATTACTTCCAGCTGTGAAAGCTAAAGTAGTTGAAACCCCATAACTCGCTCCTGATTTCTTCCCTAAGAAGAAAGAAACGAAGAACATAATAATGAAATAGATTAATAAAGGGATTGCAATACGTACTACATCTAAAGGAAGTTCTACAATTACTTCTCCTTTTAATGAGAACATTACAATGATTGTAAATAGTAATGCGATAAGTGTTATCGGACTAATTTTAGGAATAAATTCTTTTTCATACCATTCTCTGCCCTTTACTTTAACAAGGATTATTCTTGTTAATAGTCCTGATAAGAATGGAATTCCTAAATAGATGAAAACTGATTCTGCCACTTCTGGCATTGTAATATCGATTGACATACCTTCTAAACCAAAAACTTTTGGTAATACTGTTACGAAGAAATATGCGTAAACAGAGAAGAAGATCATTTGGAAAATCGAGTTAAAGGCTACTAATCCAGCCGCATATTCACGATCACCATCAGCTAAATCATTCCATACGATCACCATCGCAATGCATCGGGCTAAACCGATCATGATTAAACCAACCATATAATCTGGATAATCTCTTAAAAAGATAATTGCTAATAAAAACATCAAAACTGGTCCAATCAGCCAGTTTTGAATTAATGATAGAAATAATACTTTTATGTCTTTAAATACTCTTCCAATCTCTTCATAACGAACTTTCGCCAGTGGTGGATACATCATTAAAATCAATCCGATAGCTAAAGGTATTGAAGTTGTTCCAACTTGTAATTTGTTTAGGCTATCTACAAATCCAGGTGTTGAAATGCCAAGAATTATCCCAATTGCCATTGCTACGAATATCCAAAGGGTTAAATATTTGTCTAAAAATGATAATCGTTTCATTCTCTTCTCCTTTTACACACTAACAACAAGTATTAACTTTAGATTCAGTGGAAGTTTTACAACAAGACGTATTTTCTATTTTTTGAACTTCACTATCTGCTTTGGTATAGAAGAATTCCCATTCATTTCCGTCTGGATCTGTTACCCAAAACTTATCTTGTACTGCATAACAACAAGTTGTATCCATTTCTTCGCGGGCAAAGAAACCTTCTTTTTCTAGTCTTTCCTTATGGGTTAAGATTTCTTTAGCTGTTTCAACTTGGAAACCAAAGTGATTTACTTGATTACCCTCAACTTGATCACGAACGTTTAGCGTGAAATTAAGACCTGGATTTTCTAACAGAAACTTCGCATATCCTTCTTTCACTTTAACAGGTACTAAACCAAATACCTTTTGATAAAAAGCGATTGATGCCTCTAAATTTGTCACGTTAACCCCTACATGAACATATTTCATACAAAATTCCTCCTTTGTTAAATCAAAAAAAATTGATTTAATGAATAAAAAAATTAACAACAATTACTATTACGTTTACCGTTATCTGATTTTCGGAAGATACAGCATAACTCTTCTGATAGCAAGCTGTTAACTTCTGTGTCATTCAAATCATAATAGCTCCATGTACCTTTCGTCTCTTTTACGATGAGTCCTGCGTCCAACAAGATTTTCAAATGATATGAAAGCTTTGATTGTGTCATATCGAACGTTTCCGTTAAATCGCATACACATGTACTTCCTCTTTGGCAAAGCTCATACATAATTTCTAGACGCTTCTGATCAGCTAACGCTTTAAATTTCTGCTCATATTTCTGGAACTGTTGTGCCATCTCAGTCATTTGCTTTCTCCTTCATCAAATTTTCTTGATGAACTAAGTATATGTTAGTTTACCAAATAAATGCAATAATTTAATCAAAAAAAATTGATTTATTAAAATTAGTTACATAAGAATGAGATTTTTTTTGAATAAGTATGCAATTCTAGTTTACATAAAAGTTCTTAACGGAAGTTAACCAAAAGCCAGTTCCTTGTTCCACAAGAGATTGGCTTTTGTCATTTTCCTCATGATATACACGTTTTATACATCGTTAAACCTACAGGGTTTTTTGAGATGCTCATCCGTAACCATTCTCTTTTTTGTATAAAATCCCGCTACTAGCTTTTTAGTTATTCTGGTTTCAATATATAGATTAGGAGACACTTCTATCAAAAGTACTTCTCCTGTCTATTAAACTATCCAAAACTTGATTAGCTTCAACATTTATACTATTTACAATTATGACCTATTTCTAGTACCAAAAGTATCACCGTCAGTTATAAACCTATTCTAAAGATAAATCGCAGGGTCAACCCTGCTTTCTTAAGTTCTAACATTCGTGCTCACGCGGATGTATCCATAAATAGTCGCCATGTTAGTTTCTCCTCTTACATCTTTTACCATAATTATAACAGCGTCGTTTATAAAGGTGCACGTAATATATAAACGTTTATAAAAAATTTTAACGACATTTATAAACTTGATAGTTCTTAGTTTCATAGTTTCATTTACTGTGTTTACAAAGGTATACCTTTGTAAACACAAAAAAGACTCCATTGTTCTAAAGTGTCTTTAGTTAGGTTCATGGTAATACTCTCATTACATAATAAACACATGTTTTTTTAATTTTTTTGAAATTGTATCTAACCTAAAACAATCCTATTCTCGATTATACGTCTAAACTTGATAAAGTCCCGCCCATCCTCATTAAGTTACAAATCGAACAGCCTCCTAAGGAGGTTCTATAAACCTGGGATGTATCATAATTCCTAAACGAAAAAATCCATTCAATTTATTATGAAAACTGTAGCTACTATCATAATAAATGGATCTAAAATTAAATTACAATCTTTGCTTTGTTTGTTAAATATATTCTTTTAATACATCGTATAAAAGCATAAGTTGACCGTCTCTTTCTACAATTCGTTTTATTATTTTAGTGGAGGTAGAGGCATTATTGTAATCTCAATAAATAAGGGTAATTACCTCTAACATGAGTTTACTGATTATTCCCACTCAATCTTTAATTAAATCTTTTAATTGTTATTTCTATATTCTTAATGAATCATTAAATCACTCTAAAATAATAAATAGGTATAAATTGAAGTTAATTGGAGTCAAAGTGGAGTCGATACGAGATTAACTAGCTAATTTAAAAACTAAAGGATAAAATAAAAAATAGTAACTTTAGTTTCCTTCGAATGGAGAAAATACTATGAAAAAAATATATAAAAAAATTAGAAATAAATATAGAAAACTCAGGTTGAATTTTTTAGAAAATTATCAAAAAATTGAAAGGAAAATAAAATATCCTATTCTCTACAAGCTTGGTGTGATTCCAAGGAAATTGGAACTACTTTTAACCATTTTAATATTAGGTACAATTTTACAATTGTTCGGATTTATTAACATTAATTTTATTAAAAATATATTAAGATACATACCAAAGGTACATGAAGATTTGAATAGACAGATTGTTTTTTCTCAATTAAGTGTTACTTTTCTTATCTTATCTCTATTTTCATTAATAACGAATTTAAAAAAAGAAAAATTACTAGGAACATCTATTTACAGAATTGCATTTGCCAATTCTATCCTAGGTAACATTATTACAGTGAGTTTAATACTTTTTATACTGCTGGCTACTAATATTGCTATGTATTTATCAGATAATAGATCCACTATAATTCTTCCGTTATTTTTAATTATCCTTTTAATTTTGATGCTCATGATTTCGAAAATAATCTTGTATACTAATAGTCGAAGATTGAGCAGAAATAAAATACTAAGTATATATTATTGGGAAAACAAAAAAATTTTTAGTAATTCTTTAAAAATAAGTAGAAATCCAACTTACCAATTATCTGAATATATATATGATTTAAATGAAGATACATTAGAGAAAATTCTTCGTAAAGATGTTGAATATAGGAGAAATGCAAAAGTTTACGAAATAATTTCAAATTTATCACTTAAAAATTATAAAAAAAAGATTCAAGAAAATTATACAGAGACAATTAAAGCTCCAGATATTATTACATTTTGGTCTAATTGCATCGAAGAATTTATAAGAAATGAATTATACTTTGATGCATTACATCAATATAACACAATGTTACGTATCTTTATCTCAAACGAAGTATATATATCTTCTCATTCTATAAATAAGTTATTGGAGAAAATATTTATAGGTATTTCTTCAACTAAAAATAAAATGCTATTCGAGCAAAACAAAGAACTTTTATTAAAAGCTATTGAATTCACAATGCATTATTGTTATTTCCAATTGAATAACGATTTTTCATATACACGTATCGGTAAATTAAAGTGGCTATATTTATCACCTTTATATGGAAATTTTTTAATTGATTATTACAATTTAATTGATAAATCGCTTTCTTTAGATGATAACGAAAAATCTAAACAACTCTTTGAATATTTCGAATCCCTACGTATGATCTCTTTTGATGTTTCAAAACCATTTCATGAAAATCTTAGGATGGTTAAATATAATGTTATTGAATATGATCTTATCAAATACGATGGAGACTTATGTCTTGTTGGAATACCATTAAGTAAATTGATGATACACCTTATACAAGAAAATAATCGTAGGAGTCTACTATATTTTTTAAAAGATTTTAATAATAATTCTATTTATTTTTCTTGTCTAATTGTTGGTTCAAAATTAATTTCTTTATACCTGGAATCAAATGAAGACGATAAAAATACTATTTCAGATTATCTAATCTTATTAATCGCAAAATTAATTGAATGGGACAACTTTAAGATTAAGTACAATTGTTTTATTTTAAAACAATTTCAAAATGAGAATATGAATTGTTTATATAGTTGGTTTTTTTTCGAAAATAACGATATTGAATCTTTAAATATCGTTAAACAACTTGTAATGATTAAGAAAATTGGAATTAATACTGAAAACATTTCTTCCACTAATATCAAACTGAAAAAAATGATTCCACTTTTATCTGAAATTAATTATGAAACTTTGACAATAGCCCGAAAAGAAGAATTTGAAAAAACAAATGATAAATTTAGTGTGTTCAAAAGACTAATATAACTACAAAATCTTTTCAAAATATTGAAATTCATAGCACGTTGTTAAAAATCAATAAGTTTATCTTGTTGATTTTTAACAATGTCAGTAACTGAATAAGCCCTTAAAGGCTTCTATGATAGACATTTTTTCTTCTAAACCCTTAATTGAGTACTCAATATGATTTAAATTTTCCGATTTCCATTCTAGCCATTGGCTATCAATTAATAAAAGTTCATTTGGAGTTATATACAGTTCATCATGTTAAATTAAATAAATCACAATCGAATAAAACATTAAATTCATTTTTTTAATATTCCTCAAAAGAAAAAGCAAAACCCTTGATTATCAATGATTTTTGATGATTTTGTACTATTATTTAAATAAAACAAAATATCTATTTTGTATTATTCATATTTATTTAAAGCCTGTTGAATAAGTCTAAAAAATTAGAAGAAGCCTCGAAATTCCATACAATCTGTTGCCCTTAATCAATTCACGATATTATAAAATTAAAAGATATGAATCTTAATGGATCATTATATTTTGCTGTTTTTTTAAAATTTATAAATTTTTATGGATTTTTTTACTAATACAAAAAAAGGGATTATAATACTAAAAGCGCATGGAAATATATACTAATTTTGGAGGAGAGTTACTTGTTTATCTTTTTAAGACACACTTTGTCATTAATTTGTATAATGGGTCCATCAATTTATTTTGGTTATATAGGAAAACCTACTGAAATGGGGTTAGCTATCGCTGCTGGTGCAATAACTGTTATTTTTATAAATTTGAATAAATTTCAAAGTTTTAGTGCAGCAGGAGTACAAGCTGAGTTAAAGAAAACTGTAGAAGAAGCATATGCAACCATTGAACAAATTAAAGAGATAGCAACACCATTCATTTGGACTTCCATTACGAACTTAACTTATAATAACCGTTGGGGTGGAATGCCCCCAAAAGAAGAAAGAAAATATACAACACAAATTGATACTCTTATCAATTCCCTAGAAATTTATGATCCAGAAATATTAAAAGCTTTACATAAATATAATCGTTTTAGAACATGGGATTATTACACTTATTTCATAACTAATTTAATTAAAGATGGAAGAAACGATGAATTAAGAAATGAACTTGAAAGCTTGCGTGATTTCGAATCTACAAAATTTCCTACCAAAGAAAAAATAATTTCAATATGTAATAAATACAATATGAATATCGACGAAGATGCAAATGTATTTTTGAATGAATACATTATGTCTTCAAAAAAAAACGATTAAAAAAGCCACTAAAAGGGACTGTTGACAATCTAATAGGAATTTAAAAAAACTGTGTAGAATTACTTCTAAACAGTTTTTTTAATGGGGGTATTAAAATGATGGGAAAACCAAAGATTATTTTTCAACATAATGTAAACTTAGTTGAATATTTTGGTAATGAGGCCTATTTCAGCTATATTATTCAACATAGTTTAGCATAGAAACACCAATTAAGAATTCTACATAGTTTATTTAAGTGGCTGAAACAGAAATTACTTTTCGTTCCTCCAAGGAACCACTCAAATGCTTGAGAAACGCTCTGTAGCGAAATTAGATCATATTTAGTGGATTGATTCAAAATTCAGCTGTTCAATCTCACGCTTTATAGCGTAAATTGTATTTCGAGAAAGATGTGTTTTGCGATGAATGTCCATTACACTTTCACCAGTAGCCAATAATCGTACGACTGTATCATAAACAATTTTATCCTGTCCTATTGCCCCCACATGGTACTTCAATTTCTTGCCGGTATAAATTCCTTTTTCCTTTGCAATATAAATCTCTTCACGCTGTGCGGTTTTGATCCGACTTCGCTCTGCCTCTATCATCCATGACAAAAGCGTTAAAACAAGTTCTGAAACGAGTTGACCAACCCCTTCAAGCTCTTTTAATTTTCTTGTATCCAAAATCGGCATGTTCAGAACCACGGTGTCTATATATTCTTCAATCATTGATTTCCACTCGTTACGGGTTTATTGATTAAACCCCATTTTGTTTTTATACTCGATAATATTTATCGTTATATATACGAACATATAATTTTAAATAAAGTTGAATACATATATAATTTCATAAATAATTACATAAACGATTATATAAAAGTACACCTAAACAAACATAACTATATAAATGATGATATTTTTAATGACATAGATCTTTCTCTATTACCATTTTTCATTTTAGACCTTATTCAGGATAAATCGTTAATATAAAACACAGTCTCCAACTTTTTCTGATTAGTAGAAGACTTCGTTCAAATAAATGAAATAAAGTAAAGAAACTGTGAACAACTATACTTTACCCAAAGTAACAATAATAAATTTCATTTTAAACATACTTTGCATTGATATGATTTATATGTGAAGTTATTTGTTGAGCTCTACTAATAAATTAAAATCCTTTTTTTATCAATTGTTATAAGTTAAACTAAAAAACAACTGTAAAGAATACAGTTGTTGATTTCATATTTTAGTACTAGATTTTCACATTTAAAATCTATTTAATCAGTTAAAAAAAATTACAATGAGTACTTTTTCAGATATACATTACTCAGATTATCTCTAATAATTTTAGAGGATAAGACGACATTTTGTAGAATAGGCGTTGTTTATTAATAAATGTTTCAATTGAAGTATCGTATTTTAATCCTCTCATAAATGATATATACTCTTGATCTAAGAAATTAAATATTTTATCTTTTTAATTGTCACTTACTTGTAATGTCCCTAAATCTTTAATTAATCTTGTTTCCGCTGCTTTTAAATATTCTATTAATTTATTTTCTTCAATTCTATGCTGAGTCGTTAATCCTTCTTTTAAAGTTTCATGATTCTTGGTCAGCATATTAACAATTATATTAAGATATCAATTTGCGAAAGAAATGACACGTCGGTATTTTCGGAATATTCTGTTTAATCATATGTAAAAACTGATTGTTTTTTTAAAAGTAGTCCTATATATCCAATTCCTCAATTTGTCCCTTTTCATTTTCAATTTCAATTTCAATTTCAATTAAATCATTAACCAACTCGATTTTATTTGTAATTTGCTTTCTTTTTTTAAAAAAATATTGTTTCTGCATTTGTATTATTTTGAATTATATTTAATTTAGAACAGGAACTTATTCAAGCACTTGAAGAGTATATTCACTTTTACAAAAATGAACGTACACAAAAACGACTTAACCGTTTCTCACATATAAAATACAAGTTAGCAACGGCTACATTGTTAGTCTTTTTTTAACGTGTCTACATGACAGGATTATGTCCAATAATCTTCTTTTTTAAATATGCAAGTCTTTCAATGTATCATTAATTAAACGGACCGTTTAGCTAGATTATCGTTTCTAATACTTATAATAATATACCATTGACATTAACAATTCTAATATGAGCTTTTGAGCGCCTTTTAAGACGTCTTCTCATACAAGAAGAAGCGGAATAATTTTTCCCGATAAAGTTTGAAACAAATGTAACATTATTATCTTTCAGATTTTTCCAATCGCCTTTTAAATGCGATTTAGAAAGTACTTCGAAAACAAATAGCCAATACTGATTAAAATCCTCTTCATCTTTAACCAATTCTCGTGCAAGCAATTCTTTAACTTCTGAATTGATTTTATTACGATCACAATATAAATAGCTCAGTAATAAGACAATACAATGGTTATTTTGTCTTAACTTTGTAAAGTCAATTTTATTAATTACAAAATCATATTTTAATGCAAAATAAATAGAATATGATACTAATTCAAAATTATTATTTAATATTCCCTCTTTATAAAATAACTTTGAATAACTTTTTATTTTTTCTATTTCCACTTTAAACACTTTAAAAATATTCTCATCTAATAATGCTATTAAGTAAGGGTATATAATTGTTAGATGGTTAATTGTTTTTACATAATAATCAATCGCATTTTTAGATAGGTGTTTCTTGGATAATACTTTTATTGCAAAATTTAATATGGCTGAATTATTAGCATTCTCATTCATTAATTCAATTGATAAATCTAAAAAACTTCTAACATCTTGAAAATTAAGAACATCTTTTTCCTTAAATTGAGAATGAGTACTTAATTTTCTAACCCAGTGCTCAACAGAAGCAATAGGTAAAGGAGTAATTTTTGTTTTTTTAAAATTAAGTATTAAATTATATCCACGTAATTGTTCAATAAGATCTAATAAAAACTGTTGTCCGTCTTCAAAACTTTTTACGTAGCAAGTATAATCATCAATATTCCTTAGATATTGCCATCCTTTTTTCACCATTTCATAATCAATTGCGGTTAATATAATTTCAGATATTAAATTAGAGCTATGCGGACCAATCAATAACCCATTGGTTTCTCCATTTTTCGTATTCCTAACATAAAAATCTAAAGCATTATACCACTCATTAGATTTACCTTTATTTAACTTAGCTACTCCCTTACTAACGAGCGCCCATGAAATTGAATGTGAATAAATACTCGGAAAACAAGTTGAAATATCAGCATTTACTAAAAATTTACTACCTATCAGTAAATCTTGTTCTGGATTCCCATCATTCTTAAAATCACCATAATTCATTTCAAATATTTTTGATTTGTCTTTTAACTTTCTGATATGGATTCGACTTACTTTATATTCTTCATCTTGAGTTTTAACTTTAAAAGGCTCTAAAATATTATCCCAATTATCTTTTAAATTCATGCAAAGTTTTTGATACGCCATAGGATTAGGTATACCTAATGGTCTAGGAATATTAATATTTCTCATATTTTCATAATATATAAATGATTGCTCTTTTTTAGTATTACTAAAAGTAGGATCATTTTTTTGACAATACTCAAAAAAGTTTACAGATGATAAAAACGGTGGTAGCTTTTCACTAAATAGACCAAAACCTAATAGTCCTTTATATAAATCTTCTGAGGAAATTTGTTTCATAAATTCATAGTATTTTTTGCTCATATTATTATTCCTTTATTTACAGAGTCTAATTATTATTTACTGTAGTGAAATTTAAATCGATTTGTTCTTTTGATTAAATTTAAATTCTTAATATTACCTTATTATGGTATCCAACATAACTCTTTATCTATTTACCGATTCTAGAACTAAATGATTCTTCTCATTTTATATAAGTTAAATTGAAAACATGATTTGTAATTAAAAATAATAAATTTCCTTGTATCTAGTCATTACTGTTTACATTTATAAAACGCAGAATACAAAAAAACGTTACATTTCATTTTAACGTCTTGAATTTCAATAATCAATGGAGTAAAAAGGAGTGTATTTAAAGCTTTTAACATTCGTTAATTTCTCAAAATTTGCTGTTGTGGCAAGAGGACTTGAACCTCCTCTAGGTCCTCAACCAGATTGAGTTCTCAGTATTCAAACTACTGTTCTTCTGATTCTCTTTTTTTTTTACTCATTTCGTCTTTGAAGGTTACTACTACTCCATCAACAGTACCAATTGTTGATGTAATACAACCAAAAACAATCTTCCGTGTAGGTAAGTAAGTTCCATGAAGAAATGTTACAGCTAAAGAAAATCCCTCTATTAGAAAAATAAGTGCTCCAAAAATACATGCTACTACTATTTTTCCTTTTGGTACATATCTAGCAGAAGCAAATAAAGAAATTCCAATACTAAATACATTAAAATAAATTCGGTAAATTATGTAGTTAAAGAAGGAAGATTCATCATAAGGTCCTATCGCATAATTTTGACTTAAACCTTGGATTATCCAAACAATTGTATAAGCAATAAAAAATACAGGTATAAAGCCGATCTATCTAATGACAGGGTGCCATTATCCCTTTGTACTCCCTTCCCGCTTATCTTTCTTGTTATAAATTTGCTCCATTCAATTTATTTAATATTCTTATAGTTATCTCATACTTCTACGAAAACCTCTTTTTCAGTGTCTTCCTCAGTACAAAACATTACTTCTACTTTTGTACTGTTGTAATATTGACGTCCCGGTACATGATAAATTTTTTTATAACGATTTTAGGCTATTTCCAATTCAAGTAAATTATTGGTAAAAAACCTGAACGGAAAACAGATAATTAAATTATTAATTTATATATGTAAAAGGTCATCGAAGAATAAAACGTTTTAAATAAAACAGACCAACTTTATAAACTTAATTTAATTGGATTTGTGTTTCGTTTAGTCAGCCGTCCGTAAAAGTACACTTAAACGAACGCTTCTAAAATACATGTAATTTATTACAATATAAGTTCATTATTATATGAAAAGTGATTTACGAACGTTCAATGAAATTTTATAGATTTACGAACGTAATTTGGTATAATTTAGGTATCAAATTGGAAAAAGGAATGAAAATAATGGATAGTCGAAAATTTGGATACATTCGAATAAGTAGTAAGGATCAAAATGAACAAAGACAATTGGATTCCATGAAACAACATGGTATAGATGAGCGTGATCTTTTCATTGATCAACAAAGTGGTAAAAATTTTAATCGAGAACAATATCAATTGTTGAAACGTATCTTAAGAAAAGGAGACATCCTTTATATTCATTCCCTCGATCGATTCGGAAGAAATAAAGAAGGCATTTTGGAGGAATGGAACGACATAACAAAAAATATTCATGCTGACATTGTTGTTTTGGATATGCCATTATTAGATACAACTCAATATAAAGATAGTTTAGGTACATTTATCGCAGATCTTGTTTTACAGATTCTCTCTTGGATGGCTGAAGAAGAACGGGAAAGAATACGAAAACGGCAACGAGAAGGAATTGATGCTGCTCTACGAAATGGGGTTAAATTCGGAAGACCAACTATTCAACTTAGTAATGAATTTGAAAATGTATATCAAAGATGGAAGTCGAAGGAAATTACAGGGGTTGCTGCAATGAAGGAATTAAGAATGAAGAAAACGACATTTTACAAGCTTGTAAAAGAATATGAAGAAACGTCTCGTATATGACATATAAAATAGGAAGAAATTCGACTCATCATTAGATGAAAGAAAGGAGCAAGAACTAAGTCTTGCTCTTTTCTTTTTAATTAACTTTAATTTCAAATTTCCATCTAAGCTTTTAAAAATTGGATTTCCATAATAAATCCTTTTTTGTCTTCAGTAGAAGAGAACATGTAATAGTTAATACTCTTTGCACTGATTTCCCTTACATAAATAGTATTGGTATACTCGGTTGAATAAACTAACTCCTGAAACAATGATCTAACGTTTTGTTTATCGGGATTTTCGAGTTTAATACTTAAATAAAAAGAAAGTGATACTTCATTAAATTTTAAATCCCAGTTAAGAATTCGATCTTCGTTATTTTCAAGGAAAGCGTTAATATCTGACCAAATTCCAATATCATATTGACAATTTGTATCTCTTGCCATAGTAAAAACTTGCTCTTTATTCATAAACATGTTTATCTCCTTATTTATTACTTCTTGGGAATATAATGTCCACCCTTTAGTTTTGAATGTACAGAAACAATTCCACCTCTTTCATTTGTAACAACCTTATTACCTCGTGAATCTGTATATTCCCATGTTTTTTGACCTTTCCCATCTATTTTTGATTTTCTAGTTTTCCTGTTGTTTCTAATGATATCATCACATGCTTTTTTCGAAAAACCTCTCTCATTTGCTCTTTCTGCTCCATGCTCACTAAAAGAATGTCCATCTGGGGTCTTATCTCCTGTTTTGATTTTTGTACTTGTGCCTTCATGTGTACTTTTAGCATTTCCATTACCTTTACTGGATCCTTTACCAGACCCTTTACCAGATTTCCCTGTACCTCCAAAACTTTCTTCACTGCCACCACGAACGCCAGCACCGCCTTGACTAATATATCCATCATACTGAGCCGAGTTTCCACCATAATCATAAAACATTACCGGGTTATTATTAGCATATGTGTATCCATTTTGAGTAAGAGCATCATCTTGATCTCCAGGTTCCGGATCAAGAGATAAGAATACGCCAGTTTCAGGCTGATAATATCTTGCTATCAGGTAATATAATTTTGTTTCTTTATCATACATATAACCTGCATAACCAAATGGATTATCATTAGCTAATCCTTGCGCATCCGATTTAATCACATTTCCCCAAGTATCATAATCATATGATGCAACAATTTGGCCCATCTGATCAGTTAATGAAATAACGTCTCCGTGTGCGTTGTAATGATAATAAAATAGTTGTCCCTGTTTTTTCATCGCAAGTCGTTGGCCATTAGATGAATAAACATAAGATCGTAAAACTACACCTATATTGTCAGTTTCATATAATACGTTGATACTATTTCCATCATAAAAATACTTTGTTGTTACACCATCAACCGTCTTCTCAATACGACGACCCTGCTCGTCATATTTATATGTCGCAAATGGATTACTTTCTCCGTTTTTTGTGACTGAAATTAGTTGACCTAATGGATTCCATCCGTAACGATAATCACTATCATCTGTACGATTACCATCAGCATCATAATGAATCGGGTCATTACCATATTCACTTAACTGATTTTCCTTATTAAATTGGGAGTTTGTTTCAGTTGTTACACTGTCTTTAGTTACTTTCACAGTTGTACGGTTACCAAAGCCGTCATAGCTATAAACCTTTTTTGTTCCATCTGGAAGTTCTTCCGATATTAATTGATTTAAAGAATCATATGTGTAAACAACTGCTTGATTGTTTGGTAAATTTACTTTTGTACGATTACCATTTGCATCGTACTCATATGATTCATCTAATAGGATTGAACCATTATCTAATTGAATTCGCTCTGTATCAATTAAATTCCTATTATTATATTGATAGGATGTACTCGAATTATTACCTGCAGTATAGGAACGCAAGATTCCAAGTTCATCATAACTAAATAAAAAGTTCTTGCCACTATTTGAAACAATTGAATTTTCGTTTGCGTTATTATACGTAAAGCTTGTTGTATCTGAAGTTGTTGATCCTTGTTTAAAAGTTGTGCTTTTTAATTTATCAGAATCGGTTGGAAAATCCCACGTTTGGACTGCATCAGGCATTCCTTGCTGTGTTTGAGTTATTGTTTTAATTCGGTTATTTTCATCTGGTGCTCTTACAATGCTACGATTTAGTTGAGTATCTATGACATTTGTTTGATTTCCATTTCCATCATATGTAAAATCATAGTATTTTACATGATTGAATGAAGTAGAATTGATATGATCTGATCCATCATAAGTATATGACACGATTATTCCACTTGGTAAAGTAGTTTCAACTAATCGTCCGTTTTCATCATACTTATTTGATGTAGCATCATTTAATGGTCCAGTTATTTTTACTAAATTACCATTGTCATCATAGTCAAATTGATAGGTTTGACTAAGGTTATCTATTGAACTATTAATTGTTTTACTTGTTTGTAAACCTGCTTTATATTTGTATTCGATAGTTGTGTGATTCGCAAGTGTTACATTATCTAGTTGATCTGCATTATCATAATGGAATTGTTTCACATTTTGACTCGCATCTGTTACCTTTGTTTGATTTCCAAATGAATCATATTCAAATTTAGTTGAATTATTTGCTTGGTCGGTCGTTTGAATTAAGTAATTACTATCTGTATCATAGATTGATATTGTTTTATTTTTTCCTTTTATAATGCGAATACCATCAAACCAAGCTGTACCTGTAAAGTTCCCTCCAAAAACAACTGACACATCAATTGTATTGATAGGTTTTGATGCTGATGCTGAGATATCTGTATATGCTCGATTCCAATCTTTTGTTCCATCTAAAAAGTTCGCAGTAATAGTTGAGTTTGTTCCATCTACATAATTAATGACTGCTTTTAATGCATAGTTAGTTGAATCTTTCGTGCCACCAATTGGAACAACAACATTTGTTGCTTTAGACATTCCTGTTAAGGATAGATCAATTGGTTTATCATCCGATTTTTGTCCTATTAAAACCGTTTGTTTATACTCATTTGTAGGAGCTGTCGAACTTGAACGAACAATTTTTAATGAATTTGATGAATCAAAATGTTCTGTTGTGTCAACAGTTCCTCCAGTACCTATCCATGGGGTTAATCCATTTTCAAATCCTCCGTTTTCGACTGGGTTATAACTTGATTGAAATTCTGATTTTTCTAATTGAACCGAATCAAACCAAACATCACCTTTTCCACTAGTTGATGAGTGATCGACTTCTAATTTCACTTGAAACTTCGTTGTACCTGCAGGAGATTTAAAGGTAAATTGTTTATTAATCCAATCTTGTTTTCCAGCTATATTAATTTTACTGTTAGAATTGCCAATGTTTGTCCCACTAACATTATAGTAAAATATTTTAAATACAGCCGTCGCATCAGTTAAATCAGATTTAATATCTGAACTAATTGTATAAGTTGTATTTTCTTCTATATTTTGTACCATTTGATAAGCATATAGGTATCCAGACGAACTAGCCGTTGATTGCGATGAAATTTTTAGTGAACTATTACCACTTAACCCATTTTTTCCTATCGAATCAATTGAAGTCGTACCTGAATCATTAAGTGGTGTACTTACTTTTGCCCATCCATTCATTCCATTTTGAAAACTTCCGTTAGTTAATAAGTTCGTAGCTGCACTTAGACTACTACTATTTTCAACTGCACTTCCATAATCATTATATTTTGTATAGGAGGCAATTGCATTCTGTACATCATAATCTGAGACAGCGTTTAAACCATCATAAGTAGTAATTGTTTGGTTTGATTCTGTATCTTCATAATAAGTAAGGTTATTGTTACTATCATAAACATAATCTTCTGACCCATATTGAGAGGTGGAGGAATCAAGATTACCATCCTCATCATAATCATAGGTTTCTGTTGGTGAACCGTCACCGAAATCATTTGGATCGGTTGATTCAACTAATTCGTTTCCTTCATATTTATATGTTGTTGTGATATTTTTACCATCCATATCTTCAGTAATCTTGACCGGATTTGCCGCATCATTATACCAGTATTGATTTTTCTTTTGATTAGGAAATGTAACCGTTACATTCTTAACAGCTGATGTCGTGTCATAATCTAATTGATATATGTGACCCATCGGATCTTTTACGTTTTCAACTTTATCATCATTATTATATGAAATGATAGTTGTCGGTGATTCAGTTGATACAGGAGGTGTATTCAATTGTGTCATTTGATGATTTTCATCATACTTATATTCTGTTTCTTCCCCGTTAGCATCAGTTACCTTTGTCAGTAAATCATTAGTATACGCAAACTTGATTAAACGATCATCCGTTAATAGTGTTAATTGACTAATATATCCATCTTCGTTATATGCAATATCAACCTTACGATTTGGAGAAGAAGAATCAGTTATTGATGTCAATTGATTATTCGTATAATTAAATGTTGTTTTAACATGGTATCCATCTTCAATACTTAACAGTTTACCTGTAGTTTTATCAAATGTTTTTATTGATTGATCTGTATCCTTTAAATTTAATTTATCACCATTTTCAGTTAACTCTAAATAGATTCCAGTTCCAGTTGGAGGACGATAAACACCATTTGTATCTTTTACAAAAGTTAATAATGATCCATCTTCATCAATATAGTTAGCTTCATTGCCAACTAGATTAATAGAAGAATCTAAGTTACTATGCCAATTATATCCAAATAACCCCTTTATTGATGATTGACTGTTATATGTTCGATCAATTGTTATGCCAGGTCCTTTTCCACCTAATAAAAAATCATTTTCAGTTGTAATAAAATTACCGGTAGCTGTATTAATATTACCACCTGGTACATCTACAAATGACCAATAGTCTTCTGTACCTAAGAACGGAACATTTTCACCAATTGGTGTTTTTAAATAAGGTGTGTAAACTGTTTCTTGACCATCGGTATCATACGCACTAATTTTAAAGAAATAGTTTGGATTTTTACTATGCGTTGTGCCGTTATTTCCATATAATTTAGTTGGGTCAACTGGTAACTCTGCCCCACCATAATTTGTACTTGATTCATCCGCAGGATGATGTAAGTAGATCATACTGCCATTTATTTCAGAATCTTTCGGCCAAATCCCCTTATTCTGCGTCGTCCAATGATCAACATCACCGACATCATATGACTCATAATGTTTTCCATTAAAAATCCAAATTTTATATCCTTTTGCTCCAGGAACTTTGTCCCAATCTAAGTTCACATATCCAGTTTGTGTTCCAATCATATTTGTATATGATCTAATAACAAAATTATCAGGATTTTTCAAATTCGGAATTGTAGGGTTTAATTGACCGTTTGTTGGGCTTGTACCAACTCCATCTTTGACCGCCGATACTCTAAACCAAAAATAATTTACTGTTGGATAAGATCCCCCAGATGCTTTATATAAATATGATGGATTAATAGGTAACTCTTGGCGATCATCTATATCTTGGTCAAAATCCGTATGATAAAGTAGTCTTCGGCCTTTATCGATTGCACCTTGTTTTGGCCAGATTTTTTTACCTTTTGTACTAAAGGAAGTAGTTCCCTTTTCGACAGGGAAACCTTCATATGCTGTACCATTGTATATCCATACAATGTAACTATCTGCACCAGTTACCGATTTCCAATTGATATCAACATAACCAGTTCCATCACCTGTACCGTAGCTATAAGCTTTCGCAGACAGTAATTCAGGTGAAGGTACGGAAGAATTTACTGGAATAGTATAGTCAACTGAGATATAGGCCTTTTTAGATGAACTATGTGTTGAAATAATCTTCTTCCAAGCAGCTTGTCCATTCATATGTAACTTAAAGCCGTTATTTGAAAAGGTACCTGCTTGCCAGCTTTTCACTACATCAGTGACATCAAAGTTTACCCATTTCCCTTTCCCAACTGATAGATTCGCAATCTTTGTTGAGTTAGGCTTATTATTCCATGTTACCGTCGAACTAGACCATGATGTTGTTAGTCGATCTAGATAGAGATTATCTGTAGAAGACGCATCTGCCACGTAAGCATGGAACTCTGCACCATTTGTTTAATGCAAAATAAAAGTACAGAGTTCTGCAGGAGATTAATGTAGAAGTCTAGGGAACAAAAAAAGGCTTGCAAGCTCTCTCACTAACCTCTACTGTTTTGATTGACGAGATCTTAACAGCTTGGGGGAAATGAAAGGATGCTAGCAATGCCTGAAATAAATTATATCAAACATTTAAGGGAGAACGAAGACTTATCTCTCTCCGAGATTGCAAGAAAGACAGGTAAAGATTGGAGAACAGTAAAGAAGTATGCCGATGGGGATGTTCCCACAGGTAAGATCGGAATTCGAAAAAGTGGGATGATGGTAGAAGACGGTTATGGTGAGTTAGTGGATGATTGGTTAGAGGAAGATTTCAAGTTAAAGAAAAAAGAAAGAAGAACGAACAAAGTAATATTTGAACAGCTTCAGAAGGAACATGAGTTTCCAGGATCTTATCGAACAGTATGTGAGTATATTCAACATCAAAGACCTCATATCAAAGAATTAAAAGAAAAGCGTTATGAGAGATTAGAACACCCTCCGGGTGAAGCGCAAGTAGATTTTGGGAACATGACAATAGTACAAAATGGAGCATACAAAGATATTAAGGCTCTTATCTTAAGTTTTCCATATAGTAATGCAGCATTCGCATACCCGTTACCAGCAGAAAATTCTGAGTGTTTTCTTGAAGGTCTAACAAAATTGTTTCACCAAGCTGGCGGTGTACCGACACATCTTAGAATCGATAACTTAACTGCAGCCGTTGTGTCCATTGGTAAAGGAGACAAAAGAGTATATACAGACGCGTTTTTAGGGTTCCAATCCCACTATCGTTTTGAAGTACAGGCGTGTAATCCAGCCAGTGGACACGAAAAAGGAAATGTAGAAAAGAAAGTCGGTTATATAAGGAATAACTTCTTTGTGACTGCCCCACTTATGGAGGACTTTGATCAATTAGCCGAATGGTTATCTAAGCAGATGCAGAAGGATCAAAAACGTCTGCATTATGATAAGGAAGTTTTAATAGAAGAGCTTTGGAAAGAAGATAATAAGAGTTTAAAATCACTCCCTACGCAAGACTTACCTATATTCTCAGTAAGCACCTATAAAGTGAATAAATATGGTGAAATTACAGTAGATGAAGAAGCGTATGTCGTGCATAAAGCTAGGATGAAACAAAGTCTCATTATCAAGAAAGAATGGGATAAATTCACTTGTTACACGAATGATGGAGAAATGCTATATCAAGAGTCTCGCCCGTATATGAACAAAAGCAGATCTATTCCATGGGAAGATATTCTAGAGGATTGGATTAGAAAACCTCGCTCTGTTACCTATTCACGATATTTTAAGTATTTACCAAAGAACGTTCAAATTTATCTGGCAAGGCAAAAAGAGACATTGAAAGAACGAGTTATTGGCCTTAAAAAACTTTTAGCAACTCACACAATGATAGCCATTGGAGAAGTATTATCCTTTGATAATCGCTTGGGCTTGAAGCCACATGAGCTTGGGGGCATACTGTCAGAAAAGACAGCTTACCCAGTGAAAATGCCAGAAACCTACACACCGCAGGTGTTATTGAACTATGAGACTGATTTGCATTTATATGATCAGAAACTATTTCCTCAAGCTGAAAGGAGAGTTTCTATTACATGAATACAAATGACATAAAAGACGTATGTAAAACACTCCATCTTGCTTATATTGCGGACCATTATGAAGATATTCCTTTTGAAAATAAACAACAGTTTTTATTTGATGTGCTGGAACATGAAGTTAAGACGAGACTGACAACCAAAATATCTAGATTAATAAAAAAAGGAAAGTTTAGAGAGTTAAAGTGGTTAAAGACATATGAATGGTCTGATCAAATTCACTTACCCTCTACGACAACAAAGAAAGAAATCTGTGAGTTAAACTTTATTAAAGAGAAGCACAATTTAATGCTTCTTGGCGCGCCTGGTACCGGAAAAACTCATCTAGCAACAGCATTAGGCCTGAAGGCCTGTGAGCAAGGATTGGATGTGCGTTTTTACCGGGTAGCAGATCTAGTTGGAGATTTAGAAGAAGCTTTGAAACAGAGGTTAAAAAGGCAAATCGAAAAATGTGACTTACTTATTTTAGATGAATTAGGGTATGTTCCATTTCAAAAGGAAGGCTCAGAACTACTTTTTCACATTATAGCAGACTGTTATGAACGAAAAAGCGTAATTGTCACTTCAAATCTTGAATTTGGTCAGTGGAATCGTATATTTGGGGATAATCGTCTAACATCTGCGTTGGTGGACAGACTTGTTCACCACGCTCACGTAATAGCATTTACTGGGGAAAGCTATAGGCTGAAAAATGCCCTTTCTTCTGTAAAGTTACACAACGAAAATTAGATTAAAAGAGAGCTTGCAGGTCTCTGCATTTTTCGCTGCAATTCTCTGTATTTACTGCTTGCAAAAAACAACCATTGATTGTGACATTGCTTAACCCTGTAGGTGAGGGTTGTGTTAGAAAAGCGAATGCTGTTCCTGTCGCTGAATCAAATTGACCTGCTTTCAGTACATAATCTTCTAATGAAGAATCCCACTTAGAAGTAGCAGTAGAATAATTTACAGTTGGATTAGCACTTGAAACAAATGCGTCAGATGAATTAGTAACAGATGTTGTTGGATCGATATAAATAGGAAATACTCGATCTGTACTTTCTAACCAATCTTTATCCGCATTAACTGTTAGTTTATAACCATTTTCAATCTTTTCGATTTCAAACTTAACTTTATCAGAGGTGACTGTATCACCAGTCTGCTCATCAATCTTAGAATCTGACATATAAGGCTTTGGTAATTCAAATACCTTTTTCCCTTGTTCGTCTTTCATTTGGATATTACCATTTTCATCAATTGAAGCAGTTAAATCTGTTAAGAGTTTAAATATAAAAATATGATAACCATCATATTGGCTTATAACGATATCTTCTTTAATATTTTCATTAAAAGTGTGGTTTTGAAGATCGATGTGAGGAAAAATGTCTTTATGGACAATTTTATTTGTATTTTCAACAAACTCGGCATCAACATCATTTGCTTCTACTGTTGTTCTATTTTCTCCTGCTGCTTGCAATATTGATAATGACATCGAATGTCCTTCATATGTAAAATCAGCATATTTACCATTTGACATTTTTTTGAGGAATTCTGTATCAATAGCAGTATTTTCGGTTTTTACAATGTTTGATTGAGATTGTACTTCTGTTAACTCGGGAGAGATTTCTACATATTGTTCCTCTCCTTCTTCTTTTATATGGACAGGTTCAGAATAAATTTTTTCCGTATATTGTCCATTACCGTTATAAAACGTTTTCGTATTTTCTGTTCGTTTATCAATCAGTTCTCCCGTTTCCGGCTCAGATTCCATAGTAGACAATACTTGTCTATTTGTTGTTTTCTTTTTTACAGGAATCAAATCTGCATTTGCATCTTCTGCGGGAATAATTTCACTTGCTAAAATTTTCGAAGGAACTAAACTGAAAATAAGAAAAAGGACAAGTATCCTTATTAAAAAGCTTCTTAAAATATGCTTGCTCATGATATAGTCGACCCCTAAGTATTTAGTTATTCTTTAAAAGTTACCGGTCATTATTTTTTATTACACCTCCATTAAAATTTCATTACTTTTAAAGACTTTTATATTATAGTTTCGTTATAAAAATATTACAATTGTAAATTTTGTTAATTTTAATTATATTATTTTTATTTATTATTTTCCGATAAATCAAATTAATACGAATACAACTAATTAAGTCCGCAATAATTGCAAGTTTTATTTTGCCACTAGTTGTAGTGTAATTATTTATTATTTAATGAGAAATAATGGAAGATATTTTTACGAGTTATGCATAATCTGTTTTGCAAACTGTTCTCACAAAGGTACAAACAAAAGATTAGTAGCAAAAATATAAATAACTCTTTATCACCAGCCATAATAAATACAACGAATAAGCGACTAATGTGAAAAAAGCATAGTTAACTTAAAAAAGTCGGATTCTATCTAGTTGAATCTGATTTTTTTATAATATAGAAACCCTTATTAATAAATTTCAGTTAATTTGTCGGTAACAATGTTTAATTCTTTTGTAAGTTCGTAATGTTGGTTTGATAACACCATAAACTCAATATCTAGTTTATCTAGTTCGTTTTGTTCTTTAGATAATGACCTCAACATTACAGCCCTCTTTGTTGTTGTAAATCTACTAGTCTCTTTACTGATAACATTTCAAAATCAGTTAAATTTAAGGCACTGCAGCCATCTAAAATCCTAATTTCATAATGAAGTGTCAGTGGTAGCTCATTTCTTTCTAGCTTAGCCAATACCCCTTGGTCTATCTTGCATATAGCCCGAAATTGAGTCTGAGTTAAGTTCCTACACAATCGAATGTATCTAATCGCTTTGTAAGTAATTTTCTGTTGGTACGGTAGGCTAGTCACATCTACCCCTATCATTTGTTCCACCACTTTATTAAAGTTCATAATTTATGAAGTTAACGGTAAATAAAAGAGACGCAGCTTTTAAAAGCTACGCCTTAAAGAAAAGGGAATATTCCAATGTCAGTCATTACCGTAGAGAAGTTATTTACTTCCCCTATAGCTTGTAGTCTACAAAAAGGGTAGCTAGTACAGGCTATTCCTTAATAAATTATTGTCTTTTAAACAGTCGTGCCCAGAAAGATAACTTTAGCTTTTCAGCAGCAGCCACTTCAATACGTGCTTGTTTTTCATTCTAATAATTGGACCAAAATTGAAAATAAGTGATAATCCTAATTCCTGTAACAAACTACTTTGCGGTCTATGACAGTAACCCTGTCACTATGTCTTTTTGGAGGTAATGATTTGCCCTAGATTGAAGGGCACTCAGCAGATCCCCTAAATAAGAAATTTAGTTTTTTACGCGTTCAGATGATCTTTTATTTCACTTCTTAGCAGTTTACGGAATTTTAGAAAAGATACAATTCTCCAAGGTAAAACATACCCAATTACTACGGTAACAAATAATGCTCCTTCTGTTTCTGGGCCAAGCCATTTTAAATAATCACGAAGTAAGAATCGAATGATAAATACCACAAGAAAAGAAATAACAAAGCCTTTGTTTTTTTACGGCTTAAATATGCTTATCTGATCGTAGTTCGTAGTTTGTCGTCCTAATAAGTGGGACGGATAACAAAAATCCGAATGTAAATGCGCAGAACCATTCCCAACTAACAGCATTGACCTTTGGGTTCATGATCACAGGGAGACTAATGATTAACAAGTATAGTATTGGCAGGAGTAAACGAACTCCTTTTCCTTTGATTGGGCGATACATAGCTCTGGTCCTACGCCATAAAACCAACGCTGCAATTACAACGACAATCATGTAAAACAATGAAGAATTCATTTTCCCACCCATTAAATTGTTTTATTTTTACTATATAGAATTTAAGGATTTTGAATAGTGCTATTAGTTCTATAAGGAATCGAATTTGAGGATTTCTTTAACAAACAAGCATTTTATTGTTTTGGGTGACATTTTTTCTTAGCTTGATGGCTATGTGGCTGTACCCCTGTTTGAGGTGTGGTTTAGGGTAACTTAAAAAAATGATATCTTCAAAATTATTACTCCTTAACATATCAAATATATATTAGCACTTTTTATTCTATGATTATTAGATTAGAATAAACAGTATATTTTTCAGCTAAGAATAAACAATTGAAGAAATACGAAAATAGCACTCAGGAGGAATATTAATATGCCAACCTTAAAAACCTATGATTTATTTATCAGTCACGTATGGAGAAAGGAAGAAAATTCCGAATACTATCGTCTTGTTAACCTTCTTCAAAGTACTAACAATCTAAAGATGCGTAATTATTCCGTACCAGAGCACGATCCTTTAGGAACCAAAACGAATAAAGAACTCCTCGAAGCATTAAATAGACAAATTAAATCTGTGAACTGTGTACTGGTTGTGTCTGGTATGTATGTAAATCACCGTAGATGGATTCAAGAAGAAATTAAAATTGCTCAAAGTTATAACAAACCGATAATTGGAATTGTCCCATGGGGACAGGAAAGGATTCCGCAAGAGGTTCAAAATATTGCAAAAGAAATGGTTGGATGGCAAACGAGTTCTATTGTTGAAGCGATAAGAAAACATTCATTGTGATAGCTGTTACACGAAGGAAAAATTATTATGACACAACAATCTAATGAGGAAAATCAATTTAATTTATTAGCTGCTAATCGTGATAATTACGGAAACAGCTATGACAATCACTTTTTTGAACAATATAAGCTTTACGTTGAAATGGCCGATAGAATTAGCTTTCTAGGAGTAAATACTACTCTAATTACAGTACTCACAACGCTTGCTCCTAAATTTAAAATGGCAGCAATTTGGATTACGCCCCCTTTTATTGCAGTATTACTTTTTTGCTTTGTATGGTGGCGTATAGTGAAGTCATACCGTCAACTTAATTCAGGAAAATATAAAATAATTGGTGAGATAGAAAACTATCTACCTTTAAAACCATATGCTGCTGAATGGAAGGCATTAGGAGAGGGTTCAAACCCTAAACTTTATCAGCCTTTAACTCATGTAGAAAATTGGATACCTATTCTATTTGCTCTTCTTTATACGATTCTTTTAGTAATATTTTTGGGAGTTAAGTGTTTTAACTAAATAATAAAAAAGAAATTTAACAATTATCGGTAATGAAAAAAGCCCCTTTAATGAGGATGTTTTTTCATTGCCGATAATTGTTTTTATGTAAACTAGTTTTGCATATCAACTGAAAGTTCAAAATAGGCTTATTTTCAATATAATTACATATTGAAGAAATCATCAGCTTTGAATCGGCTACACTTTGTTAGACAATTAGTAGACTAGAGTTAAACTACTAGGTGAGATACATATAACCGGTAATGAAAACAGAAATATTAAATTTTTTTAATTTTTTCAACTTTATTTAACCCGCTATCCATTGATATTGGTGCTTTTACCTACTTCATTTACTCGGTAACACCTTTGGCAGCAAGGACTTTTTTTGAGAGGCGAACTTATCCAATTTTACCTAGCCTTGTATGAAGTTCTTGTTCCTTAGGTCGGAGTAAACGAACATATATAGAAAAAAATGCACTATCTATTTTGCAAATAAATACATAAACAATTACATAAAGGTACACCTAAACATATACAACAATATATACATCATCATGAGCAAACACATCTACAGACCTGTATATAGAATAATGTATGAAAAGGGAAATGAATTTGTGGTTGCAAAGGTAATTGTAATTTGAATCTAAAAAGATGGTTATAAGCGTAGGATAATAAATGAATTTTGTCACTCCCTCATGAAATTATTCCATTATTCCTTCTAAAGTTCCATGTAAGGACCATTACTCCGCTAAGAAGCTGATTAAAATTATTTGGAAATACTCAAACCTGTTACAAATTCTCTAAAACTATCATTGCTACCTTACTTAAAACATACCCAAGTTCCCATAAATATAATGCCTGCAACGGCAGATGTACCGAGAATAAAACCAGCATACCAAACTGCTGCCGTGATTTCTCCCATGGCAATGGCTAAAGGCGTAAATATATAATACATAGAGGAGCCAGCAATCATTTTAGTAATAACGCCCAATGTAATCCCCGAACCTATCATAGCTTTACTTGCAATAGAATAACGATAATATAGATTTTTCAAACTTTTACCTAATATCTTAAAACTAAACATCCCATATGTATCAATATTCATTACTGGGTTGTTATTAGCATATGTATATCGTTTTGACTAAGTGGTTCAATTGCATTGCCTGGATGCAGATCTAGCGCTTGGAAATTTCCGTTTTCTGGATTATAGTATCGTGCTTGTAAGTAATAATGGTTAGATTCAGTATCATAATAATATACTGCATATCGAATCGAGTTTTCTTGTGCAATAACTCCTGTCTCACTTAATACATTTCCATATGCATCATAGGTATATGAACCTATTTTATTCCCATTGTTATCTAATATAGATACTACGTCGCCTTTATGGTTTGTCAAAAAATGATAGACTTTTTCTTGCCAATTTCCACTTCCATCTTTATCACGTATAACCATGCCAAGCGGTGTTCCTGCAGAATCCCATTGGTAGTATCTGTACTGCTTAATACCATTCTCATCACGAATAATTTCTAATGAAAGATTATTAGATTCATAGAAATATTCATGTGTTTCATTTCCAATGATTTTCTTCGTACGTAAGTTGTTCTCGTCATATTCATAACGAGCGACTTCTACACCTTGGAGTGTCGTAATGCGAGTTTGTTGCCCAAGAACGTTGTATTCGTATTTGTAATTTTCATCTTGCGTTAGGTTTCCGTCTTTGTCATAGCTATACGCCGTTCCGTTTTTAGTTGAGATTTGGTTTGCGGCATTATAGGTAAAGTTGTCGGTTACCCCATTGCGAGTCTCAGACGTGCGATTTCCAACAGCGTCATAGCTGTAACTATTGGTAGTACCATCTGGCAAGGTCTCATTAGTTAACTGATTATTCTCATCGTACAGATACGAGGATGTTCCGTTTGACGTCGTTTCACTTTTAATATTTCGCTTTGCTTTTGTATCACTAATAGCGTTTACTTAATTATACTTTGTTTATAGCATGGAGCTGACAAGATTATTGATTATTTTGCAACAATAGTCAAAACAAACTTTAAGCTGAAGCTATTACAATATTTGCTAGTAAAGAACATGTAGTTGATATTTACTGCGAATGCGATGAGTATTCGGAACAGGAACTTTACTAGCATGGACAAATAGATTTAAGGTAATCTGAGACAAGAATATTATCCTATTAATTATAAAACTGTATTATTCTATTTTAACAACAAATAATAATCTAAACTGTATAAAAAACCTACGATTATAATTCGTTTGTAAGAATGAGTACTTACTAGTAAGAATTAATCGTAGGTAGAGTAAAACTATTTTATTTATTTTTTATCTAAGTTATTAATCACTTCAATTTTTCGAATCTCTAAATCATGAAATATTTTCTGCTCTTTTTTTGTCATTGCACTAATTTCTTTGTATTTAATAAATGAATCGTTATTTATATTGTACACCACATAATCCAAAGCTAAATAAAAAATTTGCGTTGATGTTTCCTTGAATGCAAATACTGGAGCGAGAACAATTTTATCTTCATGAGTATTCTTCAATTTAAAAATTTGGTCTGAAAAGTTTCCATTATAATCATACCCAATTATTAATTCAAATTTGTGTTTATTTTTCAAATAATTCATTATTTGAGAAAACATTGGTTGATCAAAACGCAACTTATTTTTTAAATAAATTACGTAAATTATTCCTAAAATACAAATATACATCCCTAATACTTCTGTAAGTGTTAAAATTTGAGGATATACTAGTCCTAATAATATAAGAATAATTAAAGCGATAAAGAAATGTGTAAAGATTCTTTTTAATGAAGCTTTAAAAAAAATGGTCATTAACCATTGATAAAAAAAACATCCTAATATTAATAAAGCATCTAAACTTTCCACAAGAATAACCTCTTTATTTAATTTTAAATTTTTTAAAAATTAATATTTAATCGTAATTTTTTTATCATATTTTCCGTCTACATAGTCTAATCCCATCGCCAACAAGTCTCCAATGGAACTTCCAGTAATCTCAAATACTATATTTACAACGGTACTAATTGTGGTTGCAGCAATTTTATAACCAATATGTTTTAAAGCATCCTTTAATGTAATCTCTAATTGACGTTTACCCATTTGCAACATTTTTTTCAATAATGCTCTTTCAGAATAAATAGCATAGTAAGGAGCGATTACAATTATTGCTATATTAAGAGCTGTTGCCATGTGTCCTCTTGTTATACTTATTGATGAAGCTCCTAATGGATCAAAATTTATCACAGGATTATTATTCGCATAAGTATATCCATTTTGAGTAAGAGGTTCATTATTTTTTCCCGAATAAGGATCCAGTGCTAAGAAATTACCATTCTCAGGATTATAATAACGTGCCTGTAAATAATAATGTTTCGTCTCATTATCATAATAATATCCTGCATAACGAATAGAATTATCTATCGCAATTTGTCCTGTTTCACTTAACACATTCCCATAGGCATCATATGAGTATGAACCTATATTATTCCCATTGTTATCTAAAATAGATACTACGTCGCCTCTATGGTTTGTCAAAAAATGATAGACTTTTTCTTGCCAATTTCCACTTCCATCTTTATCACGTATAACCATTCCAAGCGGTGTTCCTGCAGGTTCCCATTGGTAGTATCTGTACTGCTTAATACCATTCTCATCACGAATAATTTCTAATGAAAGATTATTAGATTCATAGTAATATTCATGTGTTTCATTTCCAATGATTTTCTTCGTACGTAAGTTGTTCTCATCATATTCATAACGAGCGACTTCTACACCTTGGAGTGTCGTAATGCGAGTCTGTTGTCCAAGAACGTTGTATTCGTATTTGTAATTTTCGTCTTTAGTCACATTTCCGTCACTGTCATAAGAATACGAAACACCATTTTTGGTCGCTATTTGGTTACCAGCATTATAAGTATAGGAATGTGTTACACCATTGTGAGTGTCAGATGTGCGATTTCCAACAGCGTCATAGCTATAACTATTAGTAGTGCCATCTGGTAGAGTTTCATCTGTCAACTGATTATTCTCATCGTATTGATATGAGGATGTTCCGTTTGACGTCGTTTCACTTTTAATATTACCGGCATTGTCATACAAATATGAGATACTTTGATTCACGGCACCTGCATATGTGATGGTGTCAAGTTTATTTACTGTATTTAGAGTGGATGTCCTCGAAAACAACTCACTGTTAGACGTTGGATTGACGCGAAGGATCGTCTTCTTATTCGCTATGTCATAACTGTAAGCATACGACATGAGCTGACTGAGCCCCGTTGTCGAAAGTGTCTTTAAATTACCATCTGAGTAATAACTCAATGTTTGTGCAAGGCTCCAATTTTCTGTACCTGAACCATTTTTATAGTCTATCGACTTGTTGGTTGCACTGTTTATATTTTTTGAATCATTGTACTGATAACCTAACGAGAAATTGTCCCCTTGCGTATTGGTATCAAGGTTTCCGGTACCGCTGTTAAAATCGAATGTCTTGCTAGAGATCACATTGCCAGATTGGTCTTTAAGCGTAATACCTGTGACATTGTTGCTACTATCATAATCGTTGTGCTGAGTTAGGCTGTTCCCTGAACCATTGCTTGTCACAATGTCTTGTACATTTTTATTGTCGTCGTACGTGTTAGTTTGTGTAATACCAGAGAACTTCGTCAACGTATCCAAAGATCGGTCACTATTATAATGGTAATGCATGGATCCAAGAACCGGCAAAGTGGCCGTAAACGGTTGATTATTCACATCATACGTATAGCTCTTCTCGCGACCAAGTGCATCCTTCGAGAATGTCAGATTGCCGTTATTGTCATATTCATATGATGTCGTTTTACCCTTAGCGTCTGTAATCGTAAGCAAGGTATCATTTAACGGATTGTACTCATATGAGGTTTTGTGCCCATTTGCATCTGTTTCATCCGCCGGATTGCCATAAATATCACTTGTTGTTGACGTTACTGAGATCGGTGTGGTGTCATTTAGATTTGCATATTTCTTTTGTACCGTAACTAAACCGTCAGGCTCATAGGTGTATTTTGATAAGTCCGGATTGATCACAGTTCTGACACGCCCCATGTCATCATAGGTATAGCTTGTGTTCTCTGAATCAGTTGTAGTTCCATTCTCTGTTGTTGTTGATTTTTTGGATGTGACATTTCCTTTGTTATCAATGTTTGTTGTGCTGAAAGTTACAATCCCATTTTTATCCTCATTACGAATTGATGAACCGTCATAATCTCCTAACGCGAAAAAGCCTAATTGGTCAATTCCATCATTAAAACCATAAGTATAATTAGTTGTATATTCGATCTCTGGCTCGCCCGGTACCCCATTTTCATATGTTATTGTTTGCTCTTGCTCTTCAGAAAGATAGTATGGAGAGTCAAATACCCTGGTAAGGATAGTTTGTCCAGTCGTAATGCCGTCGTTATCCTTTGTCGTTGTAGTTTCTGAAGTGCAATTTAAGTCATCATTATACTGGTATGATGTAATAGAGCCGTCACTGGTAACTATTGTATCGACCGGTCGTCTATAATCACTTGTATTTAGATAATAAGTGTCTGTTTTGTTTCCAGAAGTGACCGTCGTTGTGTCATCACTATAGTTATAAGCTGTTACTTTTCCGTCAGGATCCGTAACTTGGATGTTTCCATCTCCAAAAGTAAACTGAGTGGTATGACCATTAGGATCTGTAAAACTTTTTATTGAACCGTTAGCATCATAAGTATAATCAGTTGAATAGGTCAAGGTTTGTCCTGAACTTCGCTTGTACTGATAACTAACTTTTTTCAAGTAACCATTTAAGAAAGTGTAATCAATTGTAATATCACCGTATTTTACACTGGATACAGTCTGACCCTGATAAGAAAATATTATTGGTGTGCCTACTTGAGTTCCTGAAGAATTTTTTTCGTATATCTTTACTAATTTAGAACTATTATATTCGAATTGAATTTTATTGTGATTCAGGTCTTCATAAGAGTCTATATTATAAGTGTAACTACCGTATGAACCTACGAAATTCTTCTTTAATCCTGTAGAATCTGTTATTTGAAACTTCACCGTTTGTCCGTCAAAATCACTAATCGAAAATTTTAATTTAGAACCACTTAAATCAGTATAGTTATTACCATCCTCAGAATAAAACTGATGAAGCGCTCCGTTTTGATCATAATAATCTATACTTTGCTTATCCTCGTCTGTTTCAATTCTTTCACTACCAGTAAATGTCCACCCTTGTCCAAAGGGAGACCAAGACTCTGATCCAATTTCTGAACTATTAAGAGTTCTCACTAATTGGTAACTAAGTGAACCTTCCGTATGCATTTTAATATCCGGAATTTGGACGACTCCATTTTCCGCTTGAAGGTTAATATTTAAAGCACCATTACCAAGTTTCAGTGTGTCATATTTGTAGAAATTCTCAATTCCCTGGTAACCAAATTGTTTATAATACTCATCCCCAATTATGACACGATTTGAATCATAGCTTGTGTTCCCTGCTACGTCGGTTACCTTTAAATAGATCGTGTAAAATCCTTTCAAAACATTAGGTGTCCAATAACCTAAAACCCCATCATTTACTTGGTCTGTTGTAGTGCTAATGTCAACCGGATCCATATTAGTTTCATCTTGAACATATTGTAGTTGATAATGATCGAAATTGTTGTCGGTCGCTGTTCCACTTATCTCAAGATGACTAGTCGTATCCGTATTTAGGCTAATTGGTTCCAATTCTGCTTTTGGCATTGTTTCGTCTAAGTATATTGTCTTATAACCTAAATCACTAATATTTCCGAATTCTCCACGTATTCTTACATAAACATTTTTCAGACCGTCTCCAGGTGGAGTTCTCCATGTTAGACCTTCACTTGATAAGCCTACATATGGTTGGTAATTGATACCGTCAAAAGAAACGGATTCATAAATAGTACCACTATAGCCATTTGTAATGGTTGTTTCAATATGTATATCTCGAGAGTTAGTAAAACTAGCGCCATTATCTATTGTAAAATATCCAGTAGGAGCGACAGTTAATGGTGATACTGAAGGAGTGTCTGCGTTCTGAGTCGTTGTACTTGCATCATTATCTGTTTTTTTAACTGCAACTGCTTGTTCAGCATTTATACTGATTTTATCTGAATTTCTAACCATGTGCCACTTCGAAGTTTTGGTGGTCTCCTTTTTTCCAGAGTAAAATGGTAAATCGAACGTTTTCGATTCATTTGTCTTTATGAGATCACCACTATCTAATTGAATTTCGTCATTCCCAGTAAAATAATCTGTTTCGGAACTGGCTAGACGATATCCTTTTTCTTTTGTCCAACTTTCAAGACCATCGTTTTTAACTGTAATTGACGCGGTTTGATGGCTATCTATATCTATTGAATCAGGAATCTTACTTGATACAAGAGATGCGGAGTAAACTTTTCGAGCAAAAGCACTGTCAGTTGCAATTTCAGTTGATTCTCCTTGTTTATTAATACCAGAAATTGATAAGTAGTAAGTTAACAATGATGGAACAGACTTATAATACTTAAACTGACTAGTGTTTGATACTACAGTGTTAACAATCTCTGCCCCTCCCGGTTTAAGTCCAATTTTAATTCGATAGTTAGTAAATTCTGAATTTGGTGTCCAAGAGACAACCAGTTTATCAGCATTGAAATCGTTTGGATGTTCAGAATCATAACGTTGAATTTTTGCATTTTCAATTTGAACTGGTGATGCCGCTTTGACGATTCCAGTGAATTTCTGAAATGGAATCATACAGATTAATAGCGTAAAAGTAATTAAACATATCAAACTTTTTTGGATTAATGTATTTCTAAATAATTTCACTACTACTCTCCTTATTTATCAATAGATTTAATCATTACAAAAACTATAAAAAATGTGTGAAAATACTGTCCTATAAGACCGGTGCATTAATAATCACTCCAAATATATAGAAATAAGAAACAACAGTTAAATGTACTTGAACTCTTCTTAAAGGAACTGTTCATTATATAATACTAACTATGTTTAACCTATCTTATTTTGAAGAACACATTTTTTAAATTTTTATAAAATTATGACATTATAGATTTTATTGGTAATTTTACACATGGTCAATTGGGGGAATTTGATGAAAACAATGAAAAAAATTGCAGTTTATGATTTTCATTTGTTGAAAAACGTTACTATTTGGTAATTTAAATATCTCAATAATAAAATGGAACTCGGATCAATTATTCAGATTAATTAAATAAAAGAAGAGGAGAATAGTATTTTCTTACTTTCTTACTTACTTTCTTACTTACTTATGACCATTCCCCGTTTTTGATACTACGGAAATTACTAAACATATCAGCCTGTATAATTAAAAATTCTTTTAATTGCATCTTTTGAATAAAGATTCTTTGTTTCTCATTTTGAAAAATAGCTAATAGAAGCTGTTCTTTTTGTAAAAGGATTCATTTGCTTTAACCGACCGATTCCCTGAAAGTTTAGTCAGTCTATGTTGTAAAAAAATCTGAGAGTACTGTTAAACTTTCTCAATTTGAAAATTTATGCTACTTTTTTTGAGAAAAGGTTTTCTAATCGTTGAATTCAAACTCAATCTTACCATCTTGATTCAGTTTTAGATAAGCGTCAAACTCTTTCGATTTTCCTCTTAATCCTTTAATAAGTGCTGTCTTATTCCCCTTCAACAATTTTTGAGCAATTGAGGGACTAATAGATTTACCCAAAAATGTTCCAGAAATCGAAAATTTACAGCCATCTTTATATGTTGTGCAGCCATAGAATGTTTTTCGGTGAACAATTGAACCTTTTTTGAATTTAGGACATTGTCCAATCTGTTCAGCATTGTCAAGCCTTACAATACCTTTATTAATTGATTCAGAATTTAATTGACCTGGCACTTCATCAATTAAATTCGTTAGAAACTTTTCAATGTTTGATAAGAATACATATTGTGAACCTTCACCACTACCGATTTTATGTAGATACCTTTCCCATTTCGCAGTCATGGAGGGACTTGATAACAAATTCCCTTCAATTGATTGGCATAGAATTTTCCCTTTTTCGGTGACACTAACAATATTCTTTTTCACTTCAATATAACCATGTTTCTTGATTGTTTCGATGATCCCAGAACGAGTTGCTTCCGTTCCAAGCCCTTCCACTTCTTTTAAAATCTCCATTTCTTCTTCATTTTCAACTGATTTACCGCATGTTTTCATCATTGAAATCAATTGACCTTCTGTATAAGGTTTAGGTGCGGTTGTAGTTCCTTCTTTTAATTTCACAATACTTACTACTCTTTCGTTTATTTGAAATACTGGTAAGGCTTGTGAGCCTTCATTTTTCGTTTGATTCTCATTTTTTTCATTATTTTTAAATAATTCTTTCCAACCTTTACTTATTTCTGTGTTGCCAGTCGTCTGAAATTCAAGACCTTTGACATTTGTCACGACTTTTGTCTCCTCATAAATGTAATCCGAATGGAACATTGCAAGTGTTGTTCTTAATATTTCAAGGTATATATTCTTTTCGTCTCTTGTTAAGTCTTGTAAATTACTTTCAGAAGGAATAGTTTTAGTTGGAATGATGGCGTAATGCTCCTGGACTTTCGAACCGTCAACATAACGTTTGTTTGGTACTTTTGAATAATCAAATTGTTGTCCAACAATCTTTTGATAGTTTTCTACATTGGAGACCAGATAATTGTATTCATTCTCTGTGATGAGTTGCATATCCGTTCTAGGATAAGTGACTAATTTCTTTTCATATAAAGATTGCATTGTTTTTAGAACATTCGCAGTGCTCGTTTTCCACTTTTTATTCGCAGATGCTTGTAATGTTGAAAGTGAATGTAATTTTGGTGACTTAGTGCGCTTTTTATTTTTTGTGATAGACTTTACAAATCCTTCGTTTTGTCCTGAAATATGATGTTGATTTAATATTGCTTGTACTACTTCTTTTTTCTCACTTTTAATCTTTGCCTTTCCCCTATAATTACCGTTGGCAACGGTAAAATCCCCTTCAATCTCATAGAAAGGCTTTGGTTTGAAGTTATCTATTTCTAACTGTCGTTGATAGATTAGATATACTGTTGGACTTTGAACCCGTCCAATCGAAAAGCTATCTTTTAAACCTTTTTGTTGAAGTAATAACGTATATAAACGGCTGCCATTGATGCCAACCAACCAATCAGCAATTTGTCTTGTTTTTGCTTCATTGTATAGTAGTAGATCCTTTTGATTATCATGTAAATTCGCAAACCCTTTTCTTACTTCATCAACTTCTAATGAATTGATCCATAACCGTTTGATTTGTTTGTTTTTAACACCTGTTAAGTTAAAAATTGAATTGAAAATGTTTGCTCCTTCGCGGTCTATGTCGCAAGAATTTATGATAGTATCTGCTTCTTTAAATAACTTTTTAACGGCGTTGAATTGTTCTGATTTTCCGTAAGCTATTTTAAATTCATATTGTCCTGGAAGAATCGGTAAGGAGGATAAACACCACTTTTTCCACTCCTGGTTATATTCTTCAGGTTGTTTTAGCTCAACTAAATGTCCAATTCCCCATGTAATAGTTGCTCCGTTTGGAAATGTGCTGCATGAATTTAATTCGATGGATGTTTTCGTTCTATTTTTTACTGAAAAGGCCTCGGCGTAGGCTTTTGCTTGTGATGGTTTTTCGGCTAAAATGACCACTCTGCTCATTTATATTACCCCTTTTTTTATTAACCCTTACGGTACGTGATATTTTCTTCTAATAAGATAAAGAAAGACTAATTATAAAATGAAATCAGTCTTTCTATTTTCATCTTTCTAATACTAATTCGGTATTATTTTTCATGTTTAATTGCTTCATATTGGCTATTTTCATTTGCTTTTTTAATTGGTCATTCCAATCTTTCTCACTTGGAAGATCCACTTCAAGTACAGATGGCTTTACTAATTTCTTAATGGTTTCTATAAAGTTCCAACCAGCTTCATCATTATCAACCGCAAGTACCCATTTCTCAATGGCATGTCCTTCTTTTTTGGCATCAATATGCGATTGAACGATGGTTTTAGGCTTTAATCCATCCATACTCACTAATCGTACATTCGTTAAGTTGTTTTGTTTAATGGACCAATAGGACAAGAGGTCAATTGGGCTTTCAAACGCAATAACCTTTGTTGGTTTACCAATATCAATCGTAAATCCACTATGCTCTTTTCCATTCGGAAGTATTTGTTTGAAACTGCCTCTCCTATTATCCATTTTGATTGTTCCTTGACGGTTAGCCCCTACTACTTCGCCTTTACCACCCTGTTCTTTCCACTTAAAGACGACATTTTTCCGTTGATCCTGGACGATAAATTCATTCATTATTAACCAATCCACCAAGCGAGGATTGATTTTACGTTCATTTACTAAGTAGTTTTGTATTGCGTCTGTCTCTTTGACATCTAAAAAAGCAGGATACCGAAATGGTCCCTGCTTTTTGTTTAGTTCAATTTGACGTTGTTCTCTATTTTTTTCGTTATATTTTAGGTCATTAATTTCTTTCACTGCTTCTGGAAAGGTTAATCGATAATACATCATCGCAAAAGAGATAGCTCCTACGCCCTTTTCTTGCTTACTATTCCAATAATAGAGATTATCCTTAAAGACAAGCGAATCATGTTCCTGGTGGCGATAATAACTGGCTCCACTCTCTTTCTTTAGATGTTCGCCTTTTGCTTCTAAATAATCGATTAAATGAATCTGTTTTGCGCTTAAAATCTCATCTGATGAGACATATTTTGACGTTGCCACCAACTAATCCACTACCTTTCCATTTCATGTGCGAATGGTTTCGCAAATGATGTTTGTAGGCTATGATCCTTTAAAAGAGCTGATACCTTTTCTTCCATCTTTCCAACTGTAGTTTTTGTCATGACACCAGTAGACAGTAACGTTTCTTTTGACTGATAGTACACGTTTTCGGCATTTAAACGGTCAAGAATCACCTCTTCTGTCAAAGGGCCTTTTTTTTCTTTTTGAAGCAAGATAAGATACGTTATGTAGTCTGTTTCTAACGTATGGATTTTCTCTTGATCTTTTTTGTGCAATTCATTATAAAAATTAGAAGTTGTTCTTTCACGAATATCATTTACGTCTTCTTTCGTGTAAAATTCTTCTTTCATCGCAATATGAGTAAACTTATCAACCATCCATTCATTTTCTTCAGAACGAGTACTTCCATATGCACGAAGTCCTCTATTTATCTCAGTTGCTTGTAAACTTTCAACTACATACTGTTCAATTTGTTTTTTTACATGTTCTTTTGTTAAGACTGGACCAGCTTCTCTATTTGCTTGTATATCCCATTTAGACTGCATATACTCAAGATCTTTTTTGTGTGAAGGATGGTTCTTTAACTCATCAACAATCGATTTGAAAGATCCATCTCCGAAATCAATTCTGTCCATTGCTCTTACGATCATTTCACCAGTTTCATTAGGGTATAGATAATGGACTCTTGTTTTTTCATACCCAAGATGATGTTTTGCTTCAAACTCAGCTTCTTGTAAGACCTTATCTAATTCTTTCAATGGCATTAATTGCTTCGTAATGACTGCTTCACTCCAAACAACATATCCCATTGGCTCTGTGATGTGTTTATCAGTGATGATAACTTTATCAGAACCGAGCATTCTTCCATCAAACTGATTAATTTGTTTAAGAATTTCCTTGTCATCTGTTAATTCGTACATACCTGGTTGATTAAAGAGATTGAGATAGTTTTGATCTGTAAACACTCGTTGGATCTGTTCATCCGTCATATCCTTAATAGGAACTAACTCAGCTTTGGACATGTTATTTTGAACATAATAAAAATGACCATAACGTTCTCGAATTTCTTCAAGAGATAGGTCATTTTCATTTTGTACTTTATGGACTACTTTTTCTCCACCATACAGTAAGTAGGTTTCACAAAGCTCTTTATATAGTTTTGGTTCTTGAATGTAAATTTGTTTTGCGATGGATGAAAACGGCTGGTTCTCTTCCATTTTTGACATCATAAACGTTTGAGGTGTATAGATATTTCCCTCAACGTCGATCACTTTATATTTTACTGATACATCAAAACATTCATTATTTTTCAGTCTAAGGGTACCATCTTCATTAATCGTTTTCTGTAGCTCCTGGTTAAACTGAAATAAGAAGTCATTCGCTTCTTTAAAGGTCATTTCTGTTAAGGTCATTTCTGTTCCTTGTTTTACTTCATTTATGTCTGAGTACTCAAAAACGACTTTCGGTTCTAGCGTTTCCTCTATTTCCTGTCCTTGATTTCTTTCTTGTACTAACTCTGATTCGATTGTTTCAATAAACGAATGTGCAGTTTCCTTTACTTCATCTAACAAACGAATTTTTTCTTCGAATTTTGATTCATCTTGAGTGTAGTAGTGAATGTATTTTAAGCTATATTCAGATGTATCTAGCCCTAGGTATGAAGCTACTGTGAATGCAGTTAATTCTGCCTGGAACTCTCGTTCATGTTGATTATAGTCATTTCGCTTTTCCAAGGTATGAAGAACAGCATGGACTAGTTCATGTATCAAAGTCTTTACATTTTGTAGTTCACTGTTTCTAGGATTTAAGGCGACTTGTTTTAATTCGGAGTAACAAACACCCTTTGCTGCACCTAACTCTTCATATGGTGCTACAATTTTGATTCCGTTAGTTTCAGCAATTTTTTCTAATGCTTGATAGACTAAATCATAATCCTTTACTTTGCTCTCTAACCATCTATTTGGAAAAAGCTTTGGTAAATCCTCAGCCCTCGCATTTGTTTGCGCGATATCGAACACATGCGTAATAGTATAATTTAATTCTGTATAGACTTTGATTTTCTTTTCTTGAATCAATCGTTTTTCTTCTTCTGTTGCTTTACTAATTGGGATCTTCGGTCCATTTTTCTCACGTCTTAAATAGTCAAATTTCATTGGTTTGAATATCTTAATGCCTTTTTCACCTTTGTTGACTGTGAATCCACTTTTCTTCCAAAATTGAAAATTCCCAACAGCTTCTGCCCCTGGGAATTGATTTTCGATTAACGCTGCATTTCGATTCGAAAAATTGTAGAATTTCGATTTAAATAGTAGGTACTCTTTTAATTGTTCAGATGAATGAAAATAGAAATCTACTTTTTGGTTCAATTGTTCTGTTAGATCATGTATCTCTTTTTGTCGTTCTTCAGAGGTTTTAGGTTGATACGCTTTTATCGCCATTTTTAACCATCCTTTCCATCTATTTTAGATTACGCTACCCTCTTCATCAACTTCATAACTATCGTCGCCCTGTAATTCTTCTAAGTTCCATTCAGAAGGTATTGGTAAATCCTCTACTAATGTTTTTGAATTTTCATCAAATGGAATAATTAACTCATCTTCACTTAATAGTTTAAAATGTAACCATTTCACTTCATCTGGCGTTAATGGAATCACAAAATCTTCCTTTTCATTTGATAAGATTACCTCAGTTTCCCCTACCATTTTGACAATTCCTAATGATACTGTCATGTTATTACCCCTCCTTTTTTTGATATTTTTCTTCCCAATCAATTTTTCTTTGTCGTTTATTTTCTATTCTCTCTTGAACGATATTTTCAGCTGTTTTAATTGCAGCCATTTTTATATCTTCAGTTGTGATAATGTCAGGAATATCCTGATGATAGATTAATCCATTGAATAGTTCGATTAAGATTTGAGTATTTCGATCTGTATTGTTTGTCCCTAGTCTGACTCGCTTTAACTCTTCTCGTATATTTTGATTAATCGAATCCGTTAATATCGTCATGACAGATTTAGAAATATGATTAAGTGACCATTGTTCTCTTCTTAGCCGTTGATGATCTTTAATCAAAAATGCAACTGCATCTCCGTTAAATCCAATATTTTGTTCTCTTTTTATTTCTTCAATATAATCAATTGCATCTTCATTGAGTGATACTCTAAATTGTTTTTTTTCCTCTTTCATTCAATTACACTACCTTTCAAATTCAATTTCTTGTTGTAGACGTTGATATGCCATTTGATTCTTCCAATTTTTATATTCACTATTTAACATGCGTTCAATGCCATACTTCAATTGATTTAAACCAGCATTTCTTTTCAAATTCTCTCTCTTTGAAGAACCTTTTTTAAGCGATTCTTCTAATTTTTTTTGTGCCCTATCATACTCTTTTATCTCTTGTAAAAAATCATTTCCTAATCGTTTATATAGTTCATTTACCTTATTCTCCTTATAATTCTTATATCGTTTTGCATTTCCTTCTCCGTAAGTTTTTTTATAGACTTCAACTTCTTTATCTAATTTTTTGAGAAGATCTTGAAAGTCTTTCTTGTGATATTTCCCGATATATTCTTTTGATAATTTGTCTAACATTGGTTTCACTTCTGATATCGATTGATAGCCATATGACCACTGTCTACGATCATTGGGAAGTCTTTTATAGATTGCGAGAAAATCTTTTTTAAAGGAACGATTCTTAAATGAAAAAGTACTGTCTTTCTTTTTTGAATCGACAATACTTTTTCGAATGATGTCATTAATTTTCGTTTGTTGATGAGAACGATCCATTATATTGTTAATGACTTTTGATTTCATCGCGTCTAATGATTTTAATTTCCGTTTCCCTCTTTCTTTCGTAGGTTCAGGTTGAACTGTTGCGATATGAACATGAAGATTTTGCGTGTTGTAATGAATGGCTGCTGACCAATATGATTTATCCTCCATGTTCTCTTTTTTTAACATCTCATTCATCGCTAGACGAACAACATCTTTCATTTTTTCTTCATCAACAACATGCGTCTTTGAATCATACAATCCATGTTCTTCTAACCATTTGTTGTCAAAACTAATAACATCTTGCCACATGATACTTCCTTTATCATGTGCATTTTGAAAAATATTTTTAACTTCGAGTTTCTCTTTATCATCTAAATGATTTGTGTTACTCGTAAACAATGAAGACGTCTTTTCTGGGCTGCCCATATAGTCCATATAGGAATCAAAATCTTTTAAACGTTCGTTTGTTTGATCTACCACATTTACTTCTTTTTCAATTCGTTTTTCCAAGTAAAGAAGATAGTTTTGTTTCCGTTCGATTGTTTCATCTATTTTTACTTGTTTTGGTTTAACAAGCAGTCTAATCTGTTTTGTGGTTAACTCTAAAATTTTTTCATCAATCGCAAAATCTTGTTCATACGATTTATGATTTTGAACTAATTGATTAAAGGTATCTTGTAGTTCTTTTTTCTCTCTAAAACTAAAAATTTCAGACTGAAAAGCAAATAGTTTTTGTACCGAGTTTAGATCATCCAAGTAGTCTTGATACTCATTGTATTGTTCTTTTTTAGCTGACAGTTTATTGATTTTTTCTTTTTCACTTTTAACATTTTCTTTCAATCGCTCAATTAAAAGTTCTTTCTCTTGAATAAATTTTTTTTGATTACTTTTTTGAAGAACAAGACTCTTTTGACTATAGCTCGAATAGTCTTCATACATTTCATTTCGCTTTGCTTCATCACGATCTACGTAATCAATATAGGTTTGAAAGGTGGTATTACTAGGTAACACAAATTTTGATTTCACGATTACACTTGCTGCACGATTCGTTGTTGCCATGTAGTCATCACTCTT
Source organism: Bacillus sp. AFS002410 (assembly GCF_002556365.1). Taxonomy (NCBI): domain Bacteria; kingdom Bacillati; phylum Bacillota; class Bacilli; order Caryophanales; family Bacillaceae; genus Bacillus; species Bacillus sp. AFS002410. Next base: position 36,344 of record NZ_NUEU01000013.1, on the reverse strand, counting down.
CCATCAATTCTGTAATGATATTTCGTAAATGCCCAACTTCAAGACTCATCAATTCCATCATCTCAATATTTTTCACAATTAGTTGTTCATATCTTTTTTCACGTTCATCTACTTCAGGTGTTACTGCAATTTTAGTTAAGATTGAACATAATAATTTATCTCGTGAGATTGAACTTTTCTTTGCCATCTCATCAAACTTTTTCACAATCACTGGATCTAGATTTCTAATTTTTATTTCCATTTCTATACTCCTTTTCTGTTAATGAACTGAATTTGGCCAAACACTAAAATCGAAGAGAAAGAGCATAAGGAAAAACTGCCCCCAACATGGTTGTGGGACTAGGCAAAGCCTAGTGTTTTCTTGGGTACTCAAAAAATCGCTAAATAGGCGCTTTGTAGGCGCATTTTTTTGCCCGATAGTCGCTTTATAGGCTCTTTCAAAATGCGAAATAGGCGCTTTATAGGCTTTTTTGAATTTTAGAAATTAAAGAGAAGAGAAGTTAAAATCACTTCTCATCTTACAATTCCCCACTTAAATTGCTCTCTCTTTTTTTCAATTCTAGCTTCTCAATTTTTTCATTTAATAACGTTATTTTTTCTTCAAACTGTTTCTTTTTTTCACTTGATTCATTGATTAATTGTTGGTATCCATCAATGATACTTTGTGTTTCTGCCTTCTCATCTTCTGTTTGATAGATGAGTTTCTCTTCATTGTTTTTGATTTCATTTTGAATCGTTTGTTGCTTTGTTTCTTCATTTTGGATATCATTTTTAGCCCTTTTAATTTGAAGATTTGTTTCTTCAATAAGCACATCAGATAGATAAACTTCATACTCTTTATCTGTTTTTACGTCAATTTTTTCTAGTTTTACTTTTCGTTGATCTGCGTAAAGTGTTGTTAAAACTTGTTTATGTTTCTCCGATTTTTGATGACTCGTTTGTTCCATTTCATTAAACTCTTCATCCGTTTGTTTGATGACATCTAATGCTACTTGTTGAAATTCATTTGATAGTCCATAGATTTTTAAGACGTAAATTTCATCATCATTAAACACCGTTTTTACTTGTAAACCATTCGAATTTCCGTTTCGTTGGAAGACATTAAATAGCACATCGTTCTCCAGATTTTTGATATCTTTCGTCAGAAGTGTGACTTCCATTTCGTTCTTAGACGGATCATACAACCATGATTGAATGATGACCGAACCACTACCTGGAATCGATAATTCTTCATTGATTGTTGTATTTCTAATTGGTATTTTTTCAGTAAAAATGAATTTTGAAGATAAAAAAAATGAGAATCCTAATGTCACAAAAAGTAGGATTCCCATAAAAAAAACAGATGATTTTTTTCGCAAGTTCACTCGATCTCGTTTAAACATCTACCTCTTCCTTTTCAGTTTATTTTGTTGAATCACTGACATCTTTAATGTTTGTCGCTATCCACTTCTCACCCATTTTTTGAAAAGAAACAACGACAATTAAATTTGTTTTATCGACATTTCCAATCGCAACAACTTTCAATTGATGTGTAAACGCAACCATCACATCGACTTGATTTTGATTCGGTTTTAGTTCTTGAACATAGTATTGTTCGTTTGAAATACTTGTCTGAATTTGGTCCTGGTACGTTGTATCTGATGGGAAAAATCTCTCCCATAATTCATTTGTCATGATATTTTTTGCAGCTATTCGGCGCTCTGAGTATCCTTCTTTTTGTTGAACATAAGCTGAGTGAACAAATAATTTTGCATCTTCGATTATCGTTTGATAATGCTTTACTCGATTAGTAGGAGAAAATAAATGTACCGTTACTTTCATTTTCATGTTTTCATTTTGAAGGGAAATATTCTGTTCTTTTAGTTTAGATAGATTGCTATTTTCTTTCTGTTGATGAACAAAAAAGTATAAATTTATAGCTGTTAGAAATATAAGTAAATAGACTCCTAGCCATTTTATTAGTTTAATAGTATCCATATTTCACATCCTAATTATCAAAATTGGCCACTCGACCATAAGCATATAAATGTGATTTCCAGTACGAATTAGTTAAATCAGTTTCACCTACTCCTACGCTATGAGTATCATACATTTTTCCATTTCCAATATAAATGCCGACGTGTGTTACCGTTACACCGGCGTTATATGTTCCACTAAAAAAGACTAAGTCACCAGGTTTTAATTGCGCTTGTGTGATCTTAGTTGCAGCTTTATATTGTTCATTTGCGGTACGTGGAAGATTCACATTAGCTTCTTTAAAAATCCATTGCATAAGAGATGAACAATCAAATCCTTCTTCCGGATTGTTACCTCCAAAGACATAAGGCATGCCTTCATATTTGTATGCTTCTGTTAAAACTAGCTTTAATTTTCCACTCGCATTTGCAAGTGCACTTCCATCATGTAAAGGTAAACTATCAAGTGCTGCAACACTCTTTGGATGATAATATTTTAATACTGCATCTACATATAAGGGATCTCCATAACAGGCTCCCGTTGGGACTGAATCACCTCGGATACAAGAATACTTCCCTGTGTATGCTAACTGACTATACATCATTTGCGAGAACTCAATCGCTAGTTCTTTCGAGTATTTACCACCGTTTTTTTCTTTTGCATAGTCAATAAAACCTCCGCCAAAGTTGTAAGACTGAAGCCCTAGCAATACGTCTTGTCCTGCACTTTCCATTACATTTTTGAAATGTTTTACACCTTGTGTGATGGACGCTTGTGGTGAAGTAATACAGCCAATATAACCACACAAGCTCTCTGAAGATTTCATTGGATCACTTCCTCTACCAGCACTTTCTTGCATTATTAAGGCAAGAATTAGGTCTGTATATTGAGTGATTCCGTTGGCCATTGCTTCTCGGTAAATATCATCGCGATAACCTTCTACTAATTCATTTAATGGCGCACTTCCAATCTCGAATCCTGTTGTATCGAATGTTATTCCGAAATCTGTTCCTTGTTGTGAAGTGTTGTTGACGAGTACAATAAAAATCCCCATAATTAGCACGAGCAGGCTAACAATGAGGATCGTGGCACCATATACATAAAACTTTTTAGGAATTAAATTTAATATAAAGTGCATAGCATTATGCACCCCCACCAAACAAGTCTAATTCTTCTTTTGACACATCTACTTTTAATTTGATGTTCTTTACACCTGAGATACTTAAGAAGATTTCTCCTCTACTTAAATAAGGAATTTGAGCTAATTCACTCTCTGTTAATTGGTTCGCAAAGACTTCTTGTAGCTTCTTCAATGATTCGGAATCTTGTTCCGCAATGATTTTATATTGTGTTAAACGAAATAGATTTTTTACTTTTTCTGCTGCACCTATATCCGCATTTTCAGGTACAAAGTCAGTGATTAAGTGACTCGCAAAGAAGATGCCACCGAAATATTTACGTGCTTCCCTCATAAATCGTTCAATGTACTCCACACCATGTTCAGACCCTTTTCGAGTATTGATGATGTGATGAGATTCATCAATTAAGATCAAATAACGAATGGCATCTTCGAAGCGTAATTGCTTCTTATTAAATGCTCGAAACTGAGGAGAACCATTGTATAACATCCCTTCCCACAACATGTTCATGAGATTAAACAACTGCGCTTGAAAGATTTCCGGCTTCATCGCAGACAAGTGTCGAAGTGGAAATGAAGCGACTTTTTCTTTGTTAATATTTTCGATACTGGAATGACCATTAAATAGTTGGGCATAAGTCGTTACCATGTTATCAATGTTTAATTCAATATCACCTAATCGCTTAATTCGATCTTCACTTAAGTTCGTTCGAAAGACTTTTTTATCAAAATCACTGTATAATTCGTCTCGTACATACGAAAGAAAATCTGAAAAAATCGGATACTCAATTGCTTTTTTCTTTGTAATGTCAATCGGCCCATCTTCACTCCATAAATCTTTTAACACATATAAATTTCGTAAAAGATTTTCATATTCTTTAAGCTCTGTATCAGGAGCATTTGGATTTAAAAATCGATAAAAGACGTTTAATTTACTTAAATGCTGTCTAAAACTACCTTCTTCATTGACTTCACCATCTTCATCGATTGCAGTCGCATACACTTGAAGAGGATTAATTAACCCTTCACTACCATCTAATGCGACTATTTTACCTCCTAATTGTTTAACTAGCCCTTCAAATTCACCAGTAATGTCTAAAATGCGTGTATAGTAGCCTTTAATCGCATTATCTAATGCAACTTTCTTTAGTAATGTCGATTTCCCAGAACCCATTTTACCAATCATTAACGCATTGTAATGCTTTCTTCGATTGTCACTATGAAATAAATCCCAAATGACATTACCTTTTGTAGCTGTTGTCCCGTAATGAGTGCCGTAAGGATCATCTAATGATGTGAAATGAAAAGGATATCCACCTGCAAGAGAAAGAGATGGAATCTCTTTTCCTTTTCGTTTATTCGTATACTTCAACTGTGTCGAGTAACTTGTAAAAAGTCCCTCCCATTCATATTCTTGTTCATTTAAGAAGATACTTCCACGGAAGTTCTGAGCTTCTAAGTTTTCAATAACATCCTTTGTGTTTCTCTCAATTTCATCGAGTGTTTTTGCGCTAATATAGAGACGTAGATGAATTCGTTTCATGACTTCACCTTGTGTAATGGCATCATACATCTCACTTAACTCCTGGAAACTTTCCCTGGCATCGATACGATCAATATTATCTTTTGCAGTGGCGTGTCGAACGTTTTGTTCAGCCATCGACTTATTAATCGAGTCGACAATTTCTTTTCGATTAGGTGTTGAAATATCAATGGTCGCAACAACATTTGGCATGTTTAAAATCGGCTCTAACCACATATCACTGACTAATGTATTGTAATCATATACATGGATGCATGTTTCATAACCATCACCTTTTCGAATGAACGCTTCTTCAAATTTGATTCCACCTTGCGGTTGTATTTCAGCTACTAGATACGGATTGTAACCATTCCTTTCTTTATCTGTCAGATTTGTTTCCCTTTGTTTAAACCGTGAAAACACTGTTGTTAAAAATTTCATTTCATCCTCACCCTTACTTAGTCTTTGAATTTAAATTGTTCAGCTTGTACAAAATCGCTATCTTCTTCTCCTCACTTAAAAGACTAATTGGTGTTGTCCGTTGTAACAATCGTTCAACTTGAATGGCTTTATTCTTTAAAGTAAATTCACTTTCTGAATAAAGAAACAAGTAATATTCTCGATTCGTGCGATTTTTTTCAATAAATCGTAATTCCTCTAGCTTTTTCTTTAAAAAAGGAACATACAGTTGGTTATCTGTACGTTCTAGTTTTCGTTGGATATGTTGTTGTTGAATGGTTGTGTCGACAGGAAAGTTTAACGGTACAATCTTCATATCTTCTAAATACGACTGTAAGAAAAAGGCAAATGAATAGATGTTTAGATTTTTATCTTCTTCATTTAACGAATACACATCTTTTGTGGTTAACTGTAGAATCTCCATGAATTCGCCATTTCTCAGTTCAATAAATCCATTAGCTGTTAGATCAATCACTGGAATGATGTCTGCAATACTCTTTTTAATGATTGGTTTATCTTCTTTCTGTTCTTTCTTCATAATTATTTGACTTTCATCAAATATAGCTGGTGTACTCGTTACTGGATTATTTTTTTCAACGAGTGAAAGATTAACGGTCTTTTCATTCAAACTCACTGGTTCTCATTCCTTTCGTTCGTAGTTTCATCGATCGCACAATACGTCTCTTTTTTTCTTGAAGCAGCGATTAACACAGCTTGATACATCCGTTTTTGAGGGTTTGTGTATGGACGTAGTATAAAAACAAGTCCGACAATACCAACAAAGACATAAAAAAATTGTTTTAAGGAAGTTATAACGAGATTCCCCAAAACCATTGCCCCTAGTAATAAACCCATGATGAAAAATAGATCAAATAGGTAAATTGCTTTATTAATTTTTAATTCAGAAGTAACCTCTTTCGGAATCCGATAATTCGCCATATTATCTCTCCTCATTTCGACTATTTCGATGTTTATCTCGATAATTTGCGATGCTATTACGAAGCGCTGATCCAGTATTTTCACCTATCTTATATGAACGTTGAACACTTTGAACAGGTTTCGCTTGAGTGAATCGATCTCTTATCACTTGGCCAACATGTCTAGTTTCTTGCATAGGTTTACGACTATTGGCACTGCCTGGACTTATTTGTTGACCGTTTTGGTTTGATGAAACAGATGAATTTTTCATTGGCTCGTTTGTACGAACACTCGATGAAAGGTGATTATTTGTCGTTTGCGCTGGTTGACTATTATTCATTTCTTTCTGTAATCCACTTTGGACATTGGATTGTTCATCTGACCTTACACTTGCGATTGAATTTTCTTTATCCATTTCTTGATGTAGGCCATTAATTGAGGCATTTTCAACTGACCCTACTTGGCTTTCCATTTGAGAAGTTAAAGAATTATCACCACTTGCATTCATTTCTTCGTGTAAGCCAGTTGGTGAAGATTCGCCTCCCAATTGTCCTGGTTCGTTCGCCATTTCTGAAGATAATGAATTTACATCACTAGCATTCATTTCTTCATGTAAACCAATTGGTGTAGATTCCCCTAACTGCCCTGGTTGGTTTTCCATTTCAGAAGATGGTCTATTTACACCACTTGCATTCATTTCTTCATGTAGACCGATTGGCTGATTTGGATTATCATGTGCCTGTTGTTGATCCATTTCTTGTTCGAGGGATGAAGCAATTTGTCCCATTCCTGCATTCGCTTCTAAGCTAGCCTGTTCGTTATTTGTTTCATTTATTTGTTTGTCATCTTTACTATTTTGAGTTAAATCATTTTGATTGTTCATCGTACCATTAGAATCTTCATTAGTTGATAAATTCATTTGATTCGATGATAGTCCTTTCGCAGCACCAGCCATACTTGCAACTGTATTAGCACCACCTTGTGCCAAAGACTTTGTTAAACTTGTAATACCTTTAACTCCTTTACTCATACCTTTCGCAGCACCATATGCACCTGCAAGTGCTCCCCAACCTGATTTGAGACCTGCATCAATTCCAAATAATCGCTCAACGATATTTGGCCCATCAACCACAGCTAAAGAGAATGAGAATAATGCAATTACATAGGCAATTCCATCAAGTTTTTGCGTAATAAAACCAGTTCCGATTGTATAAATCTTAAGCGACATAAATATCATGATGGTTGTAATAAAGATATTAAGGATATTTTGAATAACTTGTTTCGTCTTTTGGCCTGAATGGATATCGGCTGGCGCAATGATGGTAGCCAGTACATAATTGAATGTTAATTCAAAAAATAACTTAGCTAACTTAATCGCAATTGTCAGCATGGTAAACGCCATAACCCCTAACGTGATCGCAATCGTCCAAAAGTTCCAATCCCAACGGTAATAATTTTCATCGAACGTGAACAATCCTTTATCTAATTCGACTTCTTTTGGTGTACCACTGTCTCCGTAACTAAGTTTATTTTCAAAAACATACTGCCCGTTTTGACTCAATTCTTTATTATTATCAAATTGAAAATCTTTATCAATTGGTTCTGTTATCGAAATGTTTAATATATTATCTTTTGGAATCTTATTTGGTTTATCTAAATTCACTATTTCCCAATTAGTTAAATCGTATTGTGAAACATCCGTTATGTTGTCCTTTACAATTTGTTTCGCAATGGATTGAGTACCTGAAATTCCAAAACCTTCAATTGCCTGGTCTGTAAATTTATTTGTCTTTTCCATCCCTGTTCCTAAAATTGTAAAAACAACAAGAGACATAAAGATATTCACTACAATGGCTTCTCGATTCACTTTTTTTTGAAACATTATTAAATAACCTAAATATAAAAGAGAAAAAGCCATTAACGTAATCGATAATGGCTTTAAGAGATCAATTAGATCGTGTATTTGATTGTCTGTGAAAAATAATTTTAACTTTAAAATGGAATCCGTTACATTCGATAGTGAATCAACTAACCAAACTAAACCATTAATAATTAACCATCCAATAATTCTAAACATATAATTAATTGGATTTGAAATTTCTAGATGGTCTGAGAATTTTAATAGAATTTGGACCGTTTCATTCATTACTCATTCTCCTTCACATCTTGAAGAAATTGATTGATAGCTAAATCTACTTGTTCTTTTTCAAATTTCTCAAGATCTACAGTAGATTTTACGGTACCTTCTTTATAGTAAACAATCGTTCTAGATATTTGATGAATATATTTGCTATAAAGATCTAAACCACCATCAATAACATAAACATTAAAATGTTTTTCCTTCCCCATTTTAGTTAATTGATCTAAATATCGTTTTTCTTGTTCAGGAAACGGACGCTTTACATAAACAAATCCGTCTTTTTTACCATCTACAAACTGTTGATACTCTTTTACATCAATATTAATGATTTTTCCCTCTCCATTAAAAGGGGGCTTCCCGCAAGCTGTTAAAATGATGGTTAGTAAACAGAGTCCTATCATCGCTGTTAGTAGCTTGCTAATCTTTTTTTTCACTTTTCCTTACCTCCAGTAGTTAACTATTTTCATATTCATTAATTAAAGCTTTGTATTTATCAATCACTGCCGTATAGATATTCATCTTGATTTGATTCGTTTCTCGTAAATTGACTAGTAAATCATTAAAATCAAGAATATTCATAGTCCGAATATCACTTTCATGTTTTTCAATGAAAGAAATTAAGCTATCACCTTTGAAAAACGTTTGAATATCCATTTGTCGCCAATCTGTTAGTTTAGGCTCTTCAGGATCTGACGTATCAGGTTGGTGGGGTTCTTCTTGGTTCGATTTAACATATTGGCCAAGTTTCTCATCTAAAGCTTGAAATACTTCCTCAACAGGGTTTCGATTACTTCCGTTAAAATTAATGATTAATTTCTTTAAATTCACATCTGCATGCAAGCAACGAATATCAATGTCATTGATTGATTTGTTCGTATCAAAGTCCTCAGATAGGTACTCCCATCTATACTTCATTGCCGTTTCTTTCGAATTAAAGATTGGATAAGGTGTAATACGGTTTCGATTTAAATCTTGCCGTTTGATAATCCGAATAATAACGGTTTCAGCTTCTTGAAGTTGCATTAACTCTACTGATGTCAATAATCTTCTTCCATCTACACTCTCTGTTTTACTTTTATCGAACGATAACGTATGACCACTACGGCTCTTTGTAGTAATCGTTCTTTCTCCTAATTTTTTCGAGATCCGTTCTGCAGTCGTTTCGTCTGTTGTTAGAATGTAGATGGTATTATTACAGTTACCATCAATTGTTTCCGAGGCATCTCCATATTTCGTTTTTAATTGACTATATGCTTGTATAATTAAGTTAAATCGAATACCACGACCTAAACAAACTGTTAAGTTCGTATCCATATTTGGAATTGTCGGCATATTACCGAATTCGTCTAATATGAAAACTACTTCTCTCAAACATTTTCCACCCTTTGTGACAGAGGCATTAATGGATAACTCTGTATAAAGTTGAGTAACAAATAGAGAAGCAATGACATGAAGTGAAGGATCTGAGTCGGGTGTTATCATAAATACAGCAATCGGTTTTTGATAGGAGTCGATTTTTTGAATTCGAATGACTTCACTCGCACCTTCATAAGTAAATTCTACTATTCCTTCTTTATCAATTGATGTAACCATTACATCTAATGAACGATCCTTTTCCTTTTCTCTAAATACAATTGTCTCTCCATTTTCGATAGTGTTCGTGTAGTTCAATTCAAAGTTACCATTTGCATCGGTCCGTATCGATTCGATTTCACCATTTGGAAACTCCATATTAATACGTGTTAATGGTTTTGAAGTTCCAACAACTGTTCGACCAAATCCCACCTTCTTTAAATCAAAGCTACTCTTAGTTGTCATCTTTGCAACGTTATCAATTGTAAAGATACTTAATTTTGAGGATGTATTTGAGAAAATTCCTCCCCTTGTATTACCAGAAGCGAAATTTGATGTAGCATACTGCATTTTGGCAGCACTATCATTTGGTAAGTTTCTAAAATATAAATCTAGTGCATTGTCTTCTGAACCATCATTATATTTGATTGTTTTACCACCTAACGTATTTAACATGTTCGCAACGGAATACATTGTAATTTGATCTTCCCTTCCTTCTTTAATACATTTATCACAAATTGCTAATATTAAGGAATTACAAAGTGAAATAGATGAGTTTTGCCAAAATGGATCTTTCGAATTCGGATCATTAAACAACATAAAACTAACTGAGTTTGCACTTTGTTGTGCTTGAGCATAGTTACCTTGTTTATAGTGTTTAATCACTAGCTGAAGAATTTGGTAAGACATACTCTGTAGAGGATCTAATAGATTAAGTGCTTCGACATGATAACCTCGTTTTTCTAAAGTATCTTTTGAAGCTGCAAGCAATTCTCCTTTTGGATCATTTAGTATCATTGACGCCTGTTTTTCGGCGCGGCTATATAGATCTATTGTTGAAAAAACAAAGGTCTCCCCTTTACCAGAACGAGTTGTCCCGATTATTAAATTATTTACTGGTGAATCATCTATAAAAATTTTATCCTGGTACCGAGAAACTGGAATCCCTCCTCCACCTGGGAACTTTTCTTCTTTCTCAGGTACTGCTCGATACTGTTTTTGTAATTCATCTAAAGTTGTAAACCGTGATGTCCCTTTCTGCCCTTTTTCTAACGAAGCAAAGTTCGAACGAATCTTGTAAACTACAATACTTGCACAAAAAATTGCAAGACACATCAATAAAAAATAGAAAAAGATATTTAACTGAAACGAAAAAAAGTCTTTTACTTCAAGATGGGGTGTATGGGGATGACCGAAGTCAGTTAAAGACTGTAAAAGTGAAACGACAGCATTACCAACCATTGTTGATAAAAATAAGACAATTAAACAAGTCCCTATCCAAATACCAATTAATGTATTTTTTTTTTCAAAATATTTTAACATAGGCTCTCCTTCTGTAAATGTCAAAATGGAAACTATAATATCAAGTTTCTTAAGTTTTTGTTTTATACTGATGATACAATTCAATATAGAAATTGTTAGTAATAGCCAATAAACAAAGAAAGGAGCAGTGTGATAACATTTGGTTACCCAGAATTTAACGACTATATAAATTATAAAATCTTGAATTATGAAAATTTATATTTCTCTCAATACCTTCGTATATTCCAAACGATTTTATCTGCACTTTCTTTATTAATCATCAGACCAAGGATCGAGTTTGTGACATCAATTATTGCTACATGCGAATTTATTGGGTCGATGTAATTTGACGTAATATATCTACTTGCCTCGTCCACCGAATTTGCGTGAAATATGAATACTAAATTTTTACATATAACCATAAACACCTTGTCAGTCATTGCATATTCATCTTTAATAATTGATGTTGAGAAATTAAACGGAACTTTCATATAACAGTCACAATCTTTATTACTTAAATTGACACTAATTGTTTTTGCAATCCATTTTTCCTATCTGTTAGTTTCTTGACGTCATCATTCTTTTTACTTTCCTTTGATATGGAAATTGCCTTATCTATATCTTTTAATTGCTTTGTTAAGTCTTCATATTTGGTAATTTTTTGTTTTAATTCTTCATTATTATTGTTCGATAACTCGGTTTTTGCTCCTTGAATGTTACTGGTTTTGAGATAAGCATGTGTTTTCATCTCACTTCTTTTTACAGTCATTTCAACCTTTGTTAGCTTAAGTAAATCCGTATATTTCTTATCTGCAAACAATAAATCGAATTTCCCTTCATCTGTAGGAAAACTAGCATTATATTCTCTCAGTTGATTGATACTGCATTTGGTTGAGATCAATGTTTCTACGAAACCAAAATCATTTTTATAGAGATCTACTACATCTTTGTATTTTTTTTGATCTAACAGTAATTTGGCATACAACTGAGTTTGCTCTTTTGTTAAATCTTTTTTAAGTTTATCAAAATAATTTAGTATACTCGCATTATCACCGAGTAGCGCATGTTCATACTGATTTATTATTTTCGTTTGTTCTTTTACTAGATTGGTTTGTTTCTGTACATCATGTTTACCATTGCTAATTACTAAACTCATAAACGTAGCTGTTCCAACTAAAGTTAGTGATACAATCCCTGCAATTGAATAGATTGTACGTCTTTGCCACTTTTTTAGTTTTGATATTCTACTTTGATCCAGACCAATTAAATGAACATGCTCATTTTTTTCTGCTAATTTAAAGATATCTGGAAGACAATCTTCCATTTTAGACAAAAGGATTAACTTATCTTGTTCGTGCTGTTTATTGATTTTCATTTGTTCAAGATTTTGTTTAATATGTTGGTAAAGATTTGGGGCTTTATAGGATCCAAACTGAAACGTTCCTGTGTAGATTGGCGAACCATCACTATCTTTTTCAATTAAATAGAAATGGCCGGCTAATTCCTTTTTTTCTTCTCGACAGACTTTTTCGAGTTCTGCAGATTTCTGTACGGCTTCAATAAAATCGATTTTCTCAGATTTTTGAAACATCTTATGATTCAATTGGGTAAATACTACTTGTAGCATTTAGTTCACATCCTTTTCATTAAAAAGAATAGATACACAAAATTTTGTGTATCTATCAGATTTGATTTTTACTATTGATCTTAGAATCGAATGTTGCTGTTGATACCTTGCGCTAGTGCATAAGCACCCATAACAACAATCAAACCAACCGTAGCACCAATAAACCAACCCTTGGCCTTCGGTCGTCCACTATCTCCACCTAACATAAGGTAATACCCCCCGACACATAGTGCAATCGCAGCACCTATGATTCCACCACCTTGTAACCATTTTAAAATTGCTAAACCAGTTGTATTTAATAAATCCATACAAATTCCCTCCTACAAATAATCTTTTTGTCCCATTTGAATGACAAGTGGTTAATGGAATAATCGGGTCATCCTTCTTATCTTCTTAGCCTCAATATAATCTGACGAAATAACAGGTCTTTCAATTACTTGATAGATGAAAGTCTTTTCTTCATTTGAGAGATAAACAAAATCCCCTATTTTACCCGATCAAGTGGGCTAAATAAGAGATCTGGATATTTCATATGATGTAAAGCTAAAGTATAGTTTCCTTTTCCCTTTGTTTAATTCGGTTTTAGGGTACCAGCTCCTGCCAAAACACCTTTAATAACTGGCAGTCTCAACTTCACTCTCTGTATGTCAACTGCCCAATAACGGGTAAAGTCTTTCTTGAGGCAGTTATAACATCTTTTGTTGTAATATTTTTAATTTCATCAAAATTATAGGTTACCTTAGCCTGATCATTTTTGGCTTTTACTTTAGTCTGAATGAATATAAGATTCCTATAATAATTAAATAGGAACCAAACCTAATTTACTTTTTATCCATTTTCTCTTACTTCATACTGTTTATTTTCTAATACATCCACTTCTTGTTTAGTTGAAGAAAATTTTTCTTTTAACACCAATAATTGTTCAAATGCTTTTTCACTATTTTCCACAATATAGTTTTGATGTTGCTGGTATAACCATTCGTTATATTCTTCCCCTAATACTGACATCAACTTTTCCATTTTTTCTTTTTGTTTCTTTAGTTCTTTCAAATTAATTGTTTCCGACATCAAAATTCTCCTTTCTAACTTAAATAGCAAAATAAATAAGCACCGATGAAACGCTGCTATAATTACAAGTATTCAATTTATGAGGTCATGAATTGTATTAAGCGACTTGTTTCTTGTTTCGATAATAACAAGATTCGATCATTAATACCTTGTGTACTATATGGTTTTACATCAAGGTATTGAACTTGATCCGCAGTAAAGGCTGTAGCGTTATCATCACTAGCATTTGTTACAATGAAAGTCTTATTCGGTTCTCTTTTCATCCACTCAGAAAACCCTATTAATAACTGTGTTGCTGTAAATTGACCATTCAGTTCGAGGACGACATTAAGTGGTTTTATCATTCCTTTCGCAGATGTCGCTTTTCGAATAAAACGTAATCGATATTTTTTATTTGTTACTTCTTTTGGTATTGCCATTTTATTATTTCTCCTTTCATTTATTTTGTATTTGCGTGAAACTGACTTTCAATTTCAACAAATGCATACTTTGTATAACTTCCCATTGGCCCAGGATCAATACCTCACCCTCTTTTAGACAAAAATAATAGCCCTGCTTTTTCAGTGGACTGAGTTTCATACTCATCTTCATAACGCCTTTCCAGTTTTGAAGTTTTTCTTGATGAATGAGATCCTTGTATTAATCCCTCTAAAAGTATGGGAAACTTATACAAAAATCTAATAAATGGTTGTCTTTTAATCGATCGAATGTGCAAACAGGCATTGTCATCGCGTTTCTAACCAATCATTATCAAACAAAATCACGTTCAAATTATTGAAATTAAATGAAAAAACCTATAGAATTAAGTTTCCTAAGTTTAATTTTATAGAGTTTTTTGTTTAATCAATTAATCACGTAACATAACCATTCGTTATAGAATACTGGTTAATTGTGCGGGCATCTAACCCAACCTCACATCATGCCCTTGACGACTTGCGTCTAAGGTTAATTTTTAGTTGTTGGTTTTCAGGGACCAACAACTCAAAACAACCCACAGCGTAACCGAGTGCCTTCATTGATAAAGGTGAGAAGACATTACCTTTAGCTCTTCTTATTCTTTTATGAATGAACTGATATGAAAAAAAAGATAGCGCATTTTCCTATTTCTAGGAAAAAGCGCTATCTTCATTCCTACTGAGTACACAAAATGTATATATTTCACCATAAAAAGATTAATCACTTTTATGAAAAAATATACTACTTTCCCCCATAATCTAACTAAATAGACTATGATAATCTAGGGTTATCATGTACAATTTTGGAATGAGACAAAGTTACCTAGCAACTCTTATTTGCTATGGAAACTATAAGATTGAGTGCTTCCAACACTTATTCTTACTGTCTCATTTTTTATATTTCACAGGTTCACTGTTTGTTTCACATCTTTATGGAAATCACTACATATATTTTCCAATATTGTAAGTTCTAAAAACGAGAAATCTGCACAACTATATTTTCTAAAATAATCGAACAAACATTCTTATTTGTATATTTCTTTTCATTAGGTAAAAGTATCCAAGTCTTTATTTTTCAATAAAGTTTGCAACTTATACTACCTATTTTAAACTATGTATATAGAATGTTAGTTCTAGAATTATTATACAACCGTTTATAATTCAGATAATTCCGGAATTTAAATTTGAAATTTATTTATAAACCCATTTTTTCCCATGAAAAATCTTAATTTCCATGCGAAAGTGAACATATTATAATTTTTTTAGAACTACATATACCTAATCTTATACTTCACCTCATTTCTATAAATAAGGTTAGCATGTAGAAAATAATTTGGGGAGGGTTAAAAAATTAACCCTCCCCAATCAGCTACAAATATTGTATAATAAAATGCTTATTTTTCTATTTTTTTTCTAATATTCTTAATTTGAAGTTTTATCGTCTCCACTGATTTATATAAAATCGAAGCAATCTCATTTTTCTTTAAACCTTTTTCTTGCAATTCGTACACTTCTCGTTCACTTTTAGTTAATTTCTTAATTCTTCTTTCTTTCAATAATTCAGATAAAACAATGTTTGTAGCGTCAGAATGAAGACTAAGATTATTTTGATAAGCTTCTTTTATTGCGTTTGGTATATCTCGAAAAGACTTTTTTGCAACATAGTTCATTATACCTTTATCAAATGCATTGAGGATGGTATCTTTATCTTCCCACGAAGTTAACATAATGATTTTACAAAAATTCTTGCTTCTTAAATAATCAGCAATTTCAATTCCTTCGAATTTCTTAACATTATCTGTCAACGAAAGATCTAATAATGCAACATCAAATTTCGTACAATCAACATTTAAGGCAGCTTCTTTAGTTGTTACTTTCTCAACAACAACTATATCATTTTCTCTTTCTACTAATTTGCATAAACAATCCATCCAAACAGGATCATCTTCTACAATTAACAATCCAATTTTATTCATTACTAACACCCCTAGCCTATGCTATACTCCGAAATTCAATTTTTCTTTTAATCGGAAATTTAAGCATTACAGCAGTTCCATTGTGTAGATTACTTCTAATCAGTAGCTTTCCATTAAGGCGCTGCATTACATTAAAACAATACGTTAATCCTAGCCCATAACTATCAACTTTACCTTTTGTAGAGAAAAATGGATTTAACACAAGGGACATGTTTTCTTTGCTAATACCAGTTCCTGTGTCAATAATATCAACGTATATATATTTTTTATCACGATAGACATTAATCGTTATTTTTCCAGATTCTTTAATTGCTTCAATTGCATTTTTTAGAATATTTAACAGCATTTCTCTAAAATGAACTGAATCACCTTTCAATTTATAATCCAGTTTGTAATCTTTATGAATGATTATTTCTTTTAGCAACGGTGTTAAGAGTAAGATACTTTCTTCAATAACATCGTTTATCCAGAAGAAATCTATTTTATAATCAACAACATCTAACTGAGATTGAACTCGTGTAGATAAATCCATAATATGATTAATTGATTTTTTCGTTAAATTCATATTATTAAGTGCTTCTTTATCGTTCTCTACTATTTTTCCTTCTAATTGTTCGATCAAGTAATCAATTTTGGCAATTTCATTTTTAATTGTATGATTGAAAACTGCTGTACCTGAAACAGCGCTTTTAACCATTAATTCACTTCGATCACTCTCAATTCTAATTTTAACACCTAGAATACCATAGCGTATGCCATAATAAACGAATAATAGAAATTGGACTCCAATGATTAAAGGATTAAAAAAATCCCAAGTTCCTGATATACCGAATGCCTCCAAAATAAAATTTGTAATCATAGACATGGAAATCATCGGTATCACATAAATACAAGTCAACATTTTTTTCTGCTTAAGTATTGGATTATTTTCTTTCAATACTGTATAGACCAATAAACTAATACATGTAAACATATATGGAACAGCCCATGTCGATATAATTTTAAAATTCACTTTAAAATCAGGATAGTATTCGATGTGGAAATACATATATATTACTGGAAGAAAGCATAAAATTTTGCAGATTCTTTTTAGTTTTTTTTGTTTAATGATACCCGAATACAGCAAACCAAATATCAAACTGGTATACGGAACCAAAAAATGTGAAGTAGATGTAAAAAAAGCATCTGCATATTTGATCCATTCTGGACGATTCATCCCTCTGCCCATCAATGCCCCTATTCCACCAAACATACCAACAAACGCTAAATAACTAGCCCAACGAATCACTTCATTTTGATAATTCTTCCAAAATAAAGTGATTCCCATAATTACAAGTACAATTACGAGCATGAACATTAGCTCACCTCATTGATCTATTTTGCAAGAAAGCCATAACATCTTTCGCAATCTTATTTCGCTTAAGAACAATACCTGAATGACCGCAATTGTATATAATTCTTGCTGGTTTATTCCAAGCATTCCACAATACATTTGCATCTTCAATATCTACATATTGATCGTTTTTAGCAGAAAGTAATAAAATATGATCCTGCTTTAATTTCGGAGAAACTAAACTTGGTTCAATAATTTTTAAGTGTTCAGCTATTTCTTGATATCGAACTCTATTTTCTAACAGTTCTTTTTTGATAAATTTTCCTGGATCCGTATTCCATATCGTATGTGCAAGAGAGTTAACATAAAATATAGACACCATTGCATCTACCTGCTCTTCAACAGTAACAAGCAAATTTGTAATAAATCCGCCTAGACTAAGACCCACTACAAAGATTGGTCCTTGTTGTCTTTCCTTGATTGCGTGAATAAAAGACCTTAAATCTACAACTGCTTGTCTAACTGCTTGCAATGTGCGTTCAATATCTGCACTCACCATATATTCACCACTAAATGATGACTCAAATGGCTTTCTTTGCAAATGATAAGGTAAAGTATAATAATACATATTCCACTGATGTTTCTTCATGTGTTGTTGAAACATTTTTATTAGACGATCATTCGATTTCATTCTCCATCCATGTACAAAAATAACATTTGGTTGTTCTTTATTCTCCTGTTGTACAAATTCCCCAGTAACAAAGTCGTTACAGGTATCACCTACCGGAATAGTACTCTGAAATTCAAAAAATCCCGTATTATACCCTTCCTCGATTTTATGTGTAGTAAAAGTTACATTTGGAACTGAATAAGTATTATAAAACTCGTTTCTATTCCTTTCTTCAACATGCTCCTGAAAAGGAGTATATTGTGAAACGTTACTTATGTTTTTATGAAAATTTCGTAGTGCATAACGATCAATCATTTTTGAAAACAAATCCATACCTCCTAGCTGGCGTTTATATTCCCATATAGTAAGATTCAATATATATAATATATCGCTTTCAGATTTTAAAATAATCTTTATTTTAAAAAATTACTAATCATTTTTTTGAAAACTACTAATATAAAATAAACTTAATAAAATATATTTCATAAATGTATGTTCTTAAATATTTCCTGAGCCCACAGATTCATACGAAAGCGCTACATCTAGTGTAAAAGAATCTTGTTTTGTGTATTAAATGAAATCTAGTAAATAAGCCACTATTTACTATTGAAGTTACCTTAAAATTCAAATTCCTCTTCCTTACGCAAATCCCACTAAAGTTCAGCAGAAAAACCCCTACAATCACTATCTATTTTTATTTTGGTAACACCAATCACTTTTTCACAATTAAATTATTGTTATTTAAACTAACTATTTAACAGAATGAATAAAATTATACAATTTCATTTACCGAACTTCATCTACCAAGTAATAAACCACTAACACTACCTTCAAGTATATATCACACAATACAATCTAACTAAGCATAAGTTCCACAGCTAGAATTGTACAAAAGAAATAACAAGTAAGCAATAAAACCCAACCAAAGGAGAATATAGATATGTAAGGGCAGACTGGCTTATTAATTCTAACCTGTATTTTGCGCAGGTGGAGATGTACCAGCGCGATAAATGAGATCTAGTTCATCCCAAAGTAACTTAGCTTCCACAAATGGACTGACAAGTTGGTGTTTAAATAGATTTAATTCAGGAAAAAGTTCAGCAAATGTTAATTGGGCATTTCTAACTTGTTCCTTACGTAGTAGTAACAGTCTTTTAAAGAGCATAGATCGGCTAGCTACTTTCGTGATCGCTCCACGCCCTTGACCAATTGTATATTTTTTTAGTTTACTAGCGCGCTTTAGAACTTCTTTTAGAGATGATACTGCCATTCCAAAGGTTTCAGCAAGCATCTTAAATGAGCCCTCTAAAAATGGCTTTTCGGGGCTTGTCCTAGCATCTAAAAAGGCAACGATATCTTCTTCCCATTCGTTATAATGAGAACGTACTCGCTCCTCGCGGGGTTTTTTAAACTTATACCAACCTTCTCTTCCAGAAAATTGAGCTTGTCCATCTGTCCATAATTCAAGTAACCCCTCAACATAAGAACGTTTTGCACCTTTATACTTCCCAGAATACGCACTTTTTAATGTACGCTCAAATTCACTTTTTGATAAAGGTTGCTCTAAATTACTATTAAATTGGTCCAGTTCATCATATGCCTCTTCAAACTCTCTTTCACTAGCATAATTGGCAATTGCCATCGTCAGAAGAGCATTATTACGGCTGGCTCCATGATGCCCTTTTTCAATATCCGTTGCACGGATAAGTGCATGATACCAGTCTGAAGACGTTTGATCGAATGCAGATGTATACTTATTGTAAACAACACGCAAGAAGGACCTATTTTCTTGTTCATCAAACTTTTTTGACCATGAAAGCAATTGATTCGTGCTTGTCGGTACTTCGTAAAAATCAAGTGTATTATCCTCTCTTGGTATACGATAAAAACCAAACGGTACACACGCTGTATCAATTGGGACATACTTACTTAATGCTTTCCGTATATTTTCTGATAAACGCTCTGCTATTCGGATTGCCTTGTAATCTTTGTTTATATGGATATAAAATGGTGTGTCCAGGACAAAAAAAGCTTGAAATCCCCTTGGAGTTTCCAATAAGAGATTTGGGCGTGGTAGTCCTAATTCTTCACAGCCTAAATAAAGGGCATACAAATCGACGTTTTTAGTGTCGATGTCAAACCCAATCACATTAATCTGTTTAAGATTTTCACGTGTGTGCCCCTTAATCACTCGATTTTTGAAATCGTAATATGAACCACCTCGGTAGGTGTTCGGTGTCCAGTGTGACAATTGCTGATAACGGTCCTGCAACGCTTCATAAGAAGTGACAACATAGCCTTTACCATTAATAAGGTCTTCTTTAGAAGGCGACACGAATACTGCCCCTTTACGGTACGGATTATTCTTTTCAACTTTCTCGTAAGCTACAACTCTATCAAATGGTGCACGAGATCCTTTTACCTTATATAAATGCAGGCTGTTATGGGTCATGAATTGCATGATTTCAACTGGTGAAATGACACCGCTTATTTTGTGATCTATCTCATGTACTTCCATTTCGTACACCTCCTTTATATGGATATAAGAATGCTAGAATAATTTGTTGAAATAAGTATATCGAAATCGATTTTTGAAAAAGGGTGCTCTCTAAGCAAAATGCACCAAAAAAATAAGCCCCTTGAAGCTTAGAGCCCCAAGGGGTTTTGAAAATGTTGGAAATTTTTTTCTATGCAGGTTCCGCTGATATTTTGCACCAAAAAAGCAGAAAATGAACCAATTTTGATAAAAGATAATTTTTATCAAAATAGAAGAAACCCTCTCCTATCAATCGTTTCAAGGATTCTCTCTAAAAAATTACTAAACAGGTTCCGCTGATACAACTGTGTCAGTGGTGCATTTCTCGTACACAGGTTCCGCTGTTTATTCAACAATATCACTGAGAGAACGATGTATTATTTTATTAAATTAGCTCATGAAAAGTAAAAAACTGTCGATGTACCAATGTTTCCCTAGGTATACAGGTTCCGCTGACTTTCTTTTTAAATGCACCAAAAATGGAGCAATCCATTAGAAATTAGTACACAGGTTCCGCTGACTCTCTAAATAATGCACCACTAATGGACCTATTCTACAGAAATTAGTACACAGGTTCCGCTGATAGACTTTAAAATGGTGCATTTTAAATGGTTAAATGAAATAATACTTAAGCTAACCTGCATTAGCCATCCATGAACCCTCAGATTCACAACTACTATGGAAGTTTATATCGCACTTCCATAGTAGTTGTAGAAAAAAACACTTCCCTTTATTTCTTCGCCAATTTTCTGTGTAAAATGCATTATTCTGATTAACGGACTTGCCAACTTGGTATAAAATTTTCCTAATTGTTCAATTAAACATTCTTCAAATTTTCAGTGACATTGAAACGATAGACCATGCTACCTGATCATTCACTATGTATTTCCGAGACTTTTTCAAAGCACAGGACACCGTGAAAGCTACTACTTACTCTGGACGATTTAAAGATTCCTTTGTAGCCTCTAAGTTCCCACTCTTTCCTTAAGGGCGAATTTAAAGCGTAAAAAGTAAAATGAATAGATCAATAGAATAAATTTTTCTAGGTGACTTGTTGTAGCAAGGCACTCTCAAAAATGCTAATCAGTGGGCAGGACACCCACTTCTTTCCCATTACTAATCTATTTTTAAACAAAAATCAGCCCTTGTAAGAACCTAATCACACTATCCTCCTTTTAATTTCACTATTTGTATCAACGTAGAAACCCTTGCGTACCATATTTCATCTTAAATTACTCCGTTAATATGACGCTAAGATTTGACACCGTTCATTATTAAGGAACAAAAAAGTCGATTCCCCCGTATGGAAATCGACCTTTAAAGTGCTATTGAATTCTTCTTGATTTGCCCTAATTGTGCCTTTGTACTGATACCTGATTCCTTTTGAAAGTAAAATCCAATCAAAATGCGTTTGATAACTTTCTTAGCATGTCAAAAAAGATCACTCATAAATCAATGAGCAATCTTTTGAGGAATATGTATTAAAGATTTTATCAATGTGTTACGTGCCAAGGTCTCTGACACCGGAGAGGCTTTACCCTTCTTTCCTTAAAGAAAGGTAAATATTACTTTCTGCTATGCGTAAGGCATCAGCCCTCTCGATTTAATAACATTTCGAAGCTCAATCCCTTCAACCATTTGGCTTTTGGCCCGCAACCTACAGATGTCACAAATATTCCAAATTGATTATTAATGAAAAGACTTTTTTATTACTTTTTCTTATTGAATTTTACTGTTAAATAGTGTAACAGGAGCTAATCCTTGAACATACCCCTGTCCTACTGTTCTAGTGACCACAGCCCCAGTTGCCGTTTACTTAGTCCTAGTTCAACAGCGAATTCCCCTACACTATGCTCATGATAATGAGTTTACACAAAAAAATCGGTAACGATATTTGATTGTCACCGATTTTTAATATACAACTATTGTTCAATTACTCCAAACCAAGATCCGTTAAAACATCATCTAAAGTTTCACCTTTAAATTTCTTAACAGGCTTCCCAGCATTGTCATTCCATGGATTTTGCATAAAGTAATTATTAATTACATACTGCATATCTTGCTCATCAACTACACCATCATAGTTGATATCTGCGTCACGCTTATTTGTGCCCCAATACGTTTGGATGTATAGAGCATCTTTCACGTCGATTACATTATTTTTATCTACATCTCCACCAGGGATATAATCATACTCAACTGGTTTAGATCCCGCTGTTACCTTACCTTCTTCTTTTAAGCCAACTGTAAAATCTTTCTTGAATGTGAAATGTCCTGGAACGTCAATTGATAATGTAAATGGCTTATCTGTGATCGGTACTCTAGTCGTAAAGCCATTTGGAGCACTTGAGCTATATCCAAGAGGATCAGATACTCCATATTCTTTTCCATTTGAATCTTTTACACTAATTTTTGTTCCGGCTTTGTTAAAGTCAATCTTTTTCGCAACAATTACTCCTGCAGTGCCAATTCCTGTAACTAATCCTTCCGGCTGAACTGATCCCCTCATTAGAGAATAAGTAGGAGCAATATAGAAATAAGGTTGAATTCCTTGAGTTGTTACTATACTATTATCCACATTCGTATAAACAGCAGTAAAGAATCTAGATGCACCTGTTGGATCTTCAAACGTAATTGGACCCTTGTAGTATTGGTCTTTTGCTTTAAATGTCAAGTCTACTAAAGAAGTGTCTCCAGTAATGCCCGTAGTCGCAAGGTCATCAAGCGCAGTTGCTGTGATTGTCATTTTATTGAATGAACCATTATAAGGTGTAGATGTGTATTGAACATCAAGTTTCCCATTATATGATCCATGTGGTTTGACACTCTTAACATCTAGGAAACTAGCTGGATATAAGAATGAGTATTCAGCTTTTTTCACTTTTGTATTTATATTTTTTGTTGAGAACGTTACTGTATTTGAATCTCCCATATTGATTCTTTGTTTATCTGAAATAGCTGTAGAATAAGCAGTACCTTTTTTCACGAAGTATACGTCTCTAAAGCTTCCATAATTTTCTACAGTTGATTTATCTCGATCATAGAAGTCATACTGTGAAATTGATGCCGTTATTGGTCCAGCTGTAGCCAATGGGATTGTCGAATTGAAATGACCATTTTCGTCTACTGGAATGTTTATTTCACTCGCATTATTTGGATTATAATAATACATTTTATTATCGCCTTGTGAAGCACTCATACCTGCTGCTTGCATTTCAGCGATATCTTTATCAAATGCAGCACCTGTTACTGAAACTGTTTTGTCAGTAGCATTTGCTGTTTCAACGATTTGGCCAGCTTCATAGTTCATCGTAACCTTTGGCTCTTTCTCACCATAATAAACAGGTGCATCACTAGAGAAGGTTTCACCATTATCATTTGTACCTACTAATCTAATTTTCCATAATCCTGGGTCAACTTCCTTATAATCAAATGCAATTGGGTTATCCGGATTTCCAGTTAAGGGATAATACTGACCATTATTCAATACACCTTGGAAATAGTATTCAATATTTTCATCGGCACCCATTCCATCAGATGAACCAAGGTAACCGATCTCTTCGTTTGTTTTTGGATCTACAAGGAAGAAATCAAAGTTACGCATATGAGAGTTTAGCTTAAAGTTTACGCCAATCGACCATCTTGTTGCATTACTTCCTGCTTCATATGGTAGGGTAAAAGCAGCTGGAGCTCCATTAACATAGTCGATTCCTTCTTTTACTGTATGAATAGCGAACGGAATTTTATATGTTTCATCAGGATTCTTTTGATTCGTGTATACTAAATAGCCTTCGTATGTTCCAAGTTTAGCAGTTTTAGGAACGTTGATTGTAGCATCCATATTCGCACTGCTGTATCGTTTCACTTTTACAGACGATTTCACATCTAATGTAACGCTGTTAGCAGCAGCATCTTGGTCTGCTCTAGAGTCATTTGTAAATCGACCATCCAATGTCTGGAATTGAACTTTTACATCAAAAGTTTTATCTTCTGAACTTTTATTAAAGAAAGTCATTGAACGTGAATCTGTAAGATTTTTGCCATCAATAGCTTGTTCACCAAAGCTTAATGCTCCAGTAATATTTTTAATTGTTTTGATTCCTTTACTTGCAAGCGTAATAGTACTATCTGAGTTATTAGCTTTACCGTTAAATGTTTTAGTCTTGTCCTTAACTTCAATTTCCATTTGTGCATGAACAGCTTTGTATGGATTTACAAGACCCGCCCCTACTTCATATACACTATATTTATCATTTAAAGGATCAGCTGTATTCATAAGAGATGACTTAATATCTGCTGGTGTCATGTCTGGATGAGCTTGCTTTAACAATGCTGCTACTCCAGATACATTTGGCGTAGCCATTGAAGTGCCAGATAAGCGCTCATATGCATCTTTATAATCAGTTAAAACATTACCATTATCATCTTTATGCATATAAGAAGGTACGGTTGAGAATACAGAGACACCTGGTGCTGTTACTTCTGGTTTAATATCATATAGGACACGTGATGGACCTCGCGAACTAAAGTCTGCTAGTTTATTACCTGTTGTTACATTTTGACTCATATTACCGAATGTAAAGTCGATTGAATTTCCTTTCATAGCTTCTGTTAGAAGTAGTTTACTTGTAATAGCAGTACCTTGAGTGTTGTTTAGTAAAAACGTTGGAATATATCCATACGTGTTACCTAAAAATACATCTTGTAATGTATCTCCAGGGGTATTTGTTAAAAATACAGCCTTTGCTCCGTGTTTTTTAGCTGTAGTAACGATATCATTAATGGCTAGGTTACCACGTTGTGCGATAACAATTTTTCCATTTACATCTATTGGTATAGTATAACCACCATTCGCGTCACGTTTATAATAAGCAGTATCTGAACCAGGTCCTACGTTTACTACTTTCAATGTTTGACCTTGAAAATCCGCAATATTATCAGAATATCCTTGGGCAGCTAGCTTCAGATCAGTTGGTGAATCCCCAGTTGATAGATGCGCTGTTGCTGTATATTGTGGAATCGTAACAGAAGTATCACTTGCTCCAACTGTGATTGCTAATGGAGCATTTCCTGGAGAACCTAATGTATACATTTTATTACCAGAATTTCCTGCTGCCACTACTGCTGTTACTCCTGAAAGTACGGCATTATTAACTGCAATTGCGGTAGGATATAGTGGATCATTGTAGTTTGCACCAAGTGACATGCTAATAATGTCCATTCCGTCTGAAATTGCTTTATCAATCCCTGCTAATATTGCTGAAGTTGAACCAGATCCATATTGACCTAGAAC
The DNA here is from genome assembly GCF_002556365.1 of Bacillus sp. AFS002410. Lineage (NCBI taxonomy): Bacteria > Bacillati > Bacillota > Bacilli > Caryophanales > Bacillaceae > Bacillus > Bacillus sp. AFS002410. Next base: position 10,379 of record NZ_NUEU01000013.1, on the reverse strand, counting down.
ACGATAAGAATAAATATCAGCATCCGGTGCAACACCTGTTACCGAATAGTCTGCATTGTTTTTTCCTTGTCCGGCAATAATTCCAGCCACATGCGTTCCATGTTCAGTATAAAAAGCTTCTCCATTAGCCGTTTCAGGTAACCCAGACTTCTTCCAATCTGCATATGTTGTTTCCATCGGGTCATTATCATTATCAACGAAGTCGTAACCACCTTTAAACGCGCCTTTTAAGTCTGGGTGATTGTAATCAATTCCTGTATCAAGAATACCAATTTTTACGCCCTTACCTGTATAACCTTCTTGATGAAGTTTTTCAATACCAGGGAATGTTACCATATTATGATTTGAACCTTGTTCCCCGGATGCCAGTTCTTTAGTAGTTGGATCATCTAGCTGAACTTTCAAATCACTCCATACTGTTTGAACGGCACTAGATTTAAGCAATGCTTTTACTTTATTAGCAGGAAGTGTCATCGAAACCCCATTAAATGCTTTTTTGTATGAGCGTTTAATTTTAAATAGGTTTTTCTTTTCTTTTAATTCTTTACTGAAAATCGTTTTTAGATCTTGATCAAACGTTTCGTGTGAAGCTTCTACTTTTGCTTGTGCATCTGATGCAGAAAGAGTTGTTCCTGCTGTCTCAGCTACCATTACCGCTGTTTGTGCAGGCTTGTCCTTAAATTCAACAATGATAGAAGTTGGAGCATCACTTGTTAGATCTAAATCATGAGATACTTGAAGTCCTTCTTTGTCATTTATTTTTAATTGTTTAATCGCTTCGCGTTGAGCTGGTGTAAGTGCTGATAATACTTGCTCCACTCTTGAAACTGGTTGTGCATGAACATTGTGTGTAATCGACATCGGATTAAATACGCTAGCTACAAGACCTGTTGTAAGTGCCACATTTGTAATATTTTTTTTGATCTTTTTCATCTTTCCCCATCTTCCTCTCTCTCTTGATAATTTCATTATATGGAAACTTGACACAATTTTATTTTTTAAAAATTGCATCAAGTTCGAATTTTGTAAAATTTTATTGAATTTTATTTTTAAAAAAACAAAAGAGTCACAGCTTTTAAGTCTCTTTATCTTTCATCCTTAATCGACAGGAATATATAGAAAAATAGATTAGCAAATTTACTGTGCAATACTGTATGAGGAGGTCTCCTTGTATTTTTATATACTTAATAATTGTATATATTTGTTACTTTGGTCAGAAGTCGCATAGAGCCTATATTTCCAGTAAACGAGAAGACATTTTTTAAATCTCTCTACATTACCTATTTGATTTGCAATATACGCCACATCCAATAGTTCATTTAATCCCTCCGGCAACAGCTTGCTTTTACACTGATACAAAGCATATGCGTATCGAAAATCTAAATTCATCTTCTGGTTTAGCCACGAATCTTTACTTGCAGCCATGTCATAAATGGTATGTTGATACCAATCCAATAGGTTTTTAGCATCCTCTATTCGATTCAAGTGGACATATGCCTCGAGTACCTTTGGTAAACCAACATATACATCCTCTCTATCTTTTAACCAAGCAAGATACTCATCTGCATACTCCAGTTGTCCAAAAACTAAAAAAACGGCGAATCGATTTCCAATGGCTATCTCAGCAAAAAATTCGTTAACTTGAGCATATCGATCCGTAAGAGATAATATTTTTTCCAGTGAACCGCCCAGGTGTGCCAGTGCAAAGCTTTTATACATAAGAGCTCTTGCAAAATACTCGCCTACCTTGACCATGTACTCTAATCTCTCAGCGTAATATAAAACTTTTTCCCATTGCTCACGTCTATAGTAAAACTCTAAAATACATAAATACGCTTCCACTCTAACTTTTCTTGGCATGTACACCAAATTCTCCAACACATATATCAATGCATGTTGCCCATTCTCAGACATTCTTACAATATAAAATCGTCTAAAGTAACTGATTGCCAGTTGTTCTGAAAAGATATTCGATACATTTTCAATGATTAACTCATACAAGTGCAATGCTTTCTCTTCTTTTCCAGCTTTAAACAACTTCTCTGCAACGAAAAAAATATAAGTCAAATAATTGGTACGGATCTCGTCTGATTTTTCTGCTATCATGTGATTTAATAGACTTTGGCATTGTTTCTCGTATCCATAAGTCACACATTTAAATAAGAATAGAATACTTCTGCGCTTGTCCAACAGTTTGTTTTCGTTAAAACATTCATCTGCATAATACAAATATAGCGTACCTCCCTTCAACCCAAACGCTTCGGTAATGGCATCTAGATGTTTTAAGATAGCAATTTCTTGTGATTGAAAATACGGCTTATATCACTGATATGAATACCCGACTTTTTTGCTAAGTCTTTTTTTTTCCAGTTTTTCTCTTTGCATATTTGTTGAATTTTATGAAATAGAGCTAAATTCATTCTTCTCACCTGTTATTTATTTTCTTATTCCATGATTTTTCTGAAAGGAATATATCACAATATAATTTTAATTTCTTTCTAACCAGTTAGCTAACACTTCTATTATATTGTAACTTGATATAAATTTATTTTTGAAAAATTTCATCAAATTTATTTAGTCCCATCTAAAAAGTGCAGTCCCACGTCCTGAACCCCTATCGTCGGTAAAAGTATTTTTATGCAATCCAAATCTGCTTAATCCATTATTTCTAATAAGTCTGTGCAATTTTTGTGCGAATAATAGTGTACTTGGTGGTAGGGTGTTGTATTAATCAATTCAATTAATAATTATGAAGATTAAATAATAGAAAACTATAGATGAGGAAATTAGCTTAATTACTATGAAGTATACAGTTCTAAATCATTCTTTAATAAAAAAGAGCAACTACATATTTGTAGTTGCTCTTTGCAAAGATTAGTTTAATCCTAATGCACTCTTAATACTTTCTAGTGATTGTGATTTATATTTCTTTTTAGGTGTAGGTGCATAATTAATAGTTGGATTTTGCATTAAGTAATTTTCTTCAACAAATGCCATATCTTTTGCGTCTACAACTCCGTCAAAGTTAATATCTGCTTCACGCTTGTTTGTTCCCCAATATGTTTGGATATATAATGCATCTATAAGACTTCTAACCGCAGGGACTGCGGGGATCGCCTAATCAATAACTGGTGGATACACTGGTGTTTTTAGGAATCTCCTTCTTCAAACAACCCATAAGGCTGTTAAGGAGGGGTAGTTCAACAAACATAGAAAAATAGAAAAAAAGCTATCGAATTCCTATTTTTTAGGAAAGATAGCTTTTTAGTTAATCAAATTGAACTATATAAGGGCGTTTTACAGTTATTGTTTTACCGTTACCGTTTTAGTCGTTGTTGTAATTTTGAAACCGTCTTTTGTAACTATATCAGCTGAGATATAGTACGTTCCATTTGGAAGGTCAAGTTCAGGTAACCATTCTGCTCTGAGTGTATGTTCATTGTCCACTTTCCACGAATCCACCAGTTTCCCACTTGCATCTTTAACATTAATCGTCCAGTTTACTCTGTTATGTGCAAAGCTTACAATTTTTGCCGGATTTTTTTCGTTAATATTTGTAGAATTTAAAAGAGCGATTGTTTGAATGACCATACCTTGAGTATTATAGCTTTGATCTCCCCAAGGAGTCCAAGATATATTTCCTGCATAATCAAGGGCTAAAATAACAATACCTTTCGGTTCTGTAGGAACAAGTACAGATTTTTGCTCAAGTCCTAATACGTAAGATTTTCCATTAACATAAACAACTGCAGAATTAAAGTCACTTGCATTATCTGATGCATTGAAGGAAACTTCATATTTTCCGTCCTTTGGCGTAACTTTAATATCTGAAACTTTCGGAGCCATAGAATCTACTAACATTGGCATTTTAACAGTCTGTGGTTTAGCGTTTGGATAATCCAATGTTGTTTTGATTACGTAATTGTATAAACCGTCAGGAACATAATTTCCAGACTGGTCTTTCATATCCCATTGATATAAGTTTGTTCCATAATCACCGACCATCATAATGTTTTTACTAAATTTCCATGGTTGCCCATTTCCATTATATTCACTATAGTCACCTAAATATTTAAGTTGTTTTCCAGATGAATCTTCAATAGACATTTCAGCTTTTGCTAAATTACGTAAGACTTGCATTGAACCATAAATACCGACATCTACATAGTTTGGCGAGTAAGCAATATGGTTAAGGTCGAATCCATTTCCATTGAATCCTAAAGGAGATCCTTCTGAATCATCATTCCAAAGTGCCGTATATCCGACAAATGCATCTTTATCCCATGCTGGAGCATCGATATTTCGAGGCTCATCCCATTTTCCATAGAAGCCCATATAAGGAATAGATAATGGTACAGCAGAATCACTATCCTCTCCTGTTGGTACAAGGCGTACAAAACCTTCAACAAACTCATTTTTCTTTAATGTTCTTGGCAGGCGAATTTCTACATTCAGGTTTTTCTTTTGGCCTGTTTTAATTTTTAATGTTGCGCCATCCACATCAGTTAATTTTTCTCCATTCACATAGATGGAGGCACCTTCAATACGTTTACTTTTTAAAGATAAGTAATCTTTTGTATCTAAAGCTCCATCGTTATCAAAGTCAAATTGTTTCGTTTCAATCCCATCCGTTAATAAATCTACATTAACTGTGTACTCGTATTCTTTTTTCGTTTTATTTGTTTCAAGTGATTCTACATTTAAATTAAAAATCGCTCTGTCGTTTTTAATTTCTTTTAATGCAACTGCTCCCGCTTGCTCAAGAGGTGTATTTTTTCTTGTCACAATAACAGGTGTTTTAATTGCATTTTGAATTTGCATTAAACCGGATCCCTGTATACGAGGAGAATATGGAATCGCATTGTTAGTTTTAGGATCCATTACTACTTTAGCTGTATTCATTAACGCAATCTTTGCTTTTAAAACTGTATCTTCTGAATGTGTTAAACCTTTTTGATAAAGTGACTGCAATAACAATGCTGAACCGCCTGCAACATGTGGAGTTGCCATGGATGTACCGCTCATCACTTCATAATCATTTCCTGGTATAGTAGAATAAATATTTCCTCCAGGAGCTGAAATTTCCGGTTTAAAATCTAATGTAGGCGTAGTACCCATTGATGAAAAATAGGACATCGTGTCTTTATCTGGATTATCTACCCAATAATCACCTACATTTTTCATACTTAAGTATTGTCCGCTTGGCATACTATTCATTTTGTTTAATAATGTTTCACCAATAGCTTTACTTGTTGAAGCCGTTGGTGTTGCAACTGGCGTTGCAGGAAGAGGAGCATAATCATAATTTATAGATCCTGTAGGTGGTATCATAATAATAGCCTTAGCCCCTGCACTCTTTGCCGTAAATTGAATGCTTGAAACAGTACTATACCAATTTAGTAATTTAACAACGGCAATGTAGCCAGTTTTGCCTTTAGGATAATCCGTAGCCTTCACACCTTCGCCTACGTAAACGAGATCATAGTTTGTATCAGGTAATAGATTCTTAGAAACTTTAAAATTATAAGATGGTGCAAATTGATCTTGGTCTTTGAATGGTATCGATAGACCATTTCCATCTGATATTGCATTCATATGAATTTTAGTATTTTCATAGGAAGCAACTGATACAGCAAAAGGACTTACTCCTGGAGAACCAACTGTTCCAATATCAGGATCTTCTGCATATGGTTTTAAAGAAGATTTAGAGAGATTATTCATTGTACTGTATCCTGCATTTCCAGCTGCTACAACAACAAGTGTCCCCCGTTCTGTCGCCAATCGAATCTCTTTTTGAATCGGATCATAATCTTCGTCTACATTACCTGCATCGGTACCTAAACTCATGTTAATAACATCTGCACCCATTGTGACAGCATGCTCCATACCTGCGATAATATCATCTTCCATAGCGCCGCCGCCTTTATCTGAAAATACCTTTTCAGCTAAAAGTTGAACACCTGGTGCAATACCGGCAACTCCACCCTTCGTTTCGTCACCATTTGCTCCAACTATTCCAGAAACGTGTGTACCATGTGGACTACCAGTTGCACCTGGAATAACATCTGTGTCATTGTCTGCCCAGTCGTACCCTGTTGGAACTTTATCAGAATACCATTTTTCATTTACGCTTGTCTCTGCAAATTTTTGCTGAATATTATTTTGATTCCACTTTTCTTTTGCTTTGGCTTCATCAGATAATGTCAAATCTTTATGCGTATAATCAATCCCTGAATCAACAACCCCTACAAGTAATCCTTCGCCTTTATAACCGTATTGTTCCCATACCTTTTGAGCTTGTACTAATTCCTTACTTGCTGCCATCGATTCCGTGTATGTTCTAGCAATATGAACATGTTTCACCCCAGGAATAGATTCGATGTCTTTCATATTTTTATATTGAGTTTCAACACTGAATCCGTTAAACCCTTGATAATAGCGATGCTTTAATTTGACAGAATCATTGGATTTAGATTTTTTTTCTTTTGAGATCTGTTCGATTACGTTGTCCTGCTTTTGTTTAAATGAAGCTATTTTACTTTCAGGTGTTGTTTGTACATTTTTTGCCGGTTGATCAACCTCTACAATTAAATGAACAAGGTCATCTGGTTTAAAGCTTTTTATTTGATTATCTTTTTTAACATCTTTATAAATTGGTTTTACTTGCTCTGTTGCGACATTATGCTGAACTAATACTGGTGCAGCTTGATCTGTTGGTTCACTTGGATTGTCAATACTTTCAGCGAAAACTGTAAGAGATGTAAATAATAATGAGGTTAAAGCTGCAGTGCTCATTACCTTAAAAGGATTAATTTTACTTTTCTTCATTAAGATAGCCCCTTTTTCTATTTTTTTATTAAATAAAACTTTCGAGCATTAAACCCCTAAGTTTTTATTTTCTACTATCAATCTAGTAATCGTGTTTGAGAGATTAACGGTTATTTATTTAGAATAGTCAGAAAAATATTTCTATTTCACATTTTACAGCTAAAGAACTTTGTTGTGTATTGGGGTAATAAGGAAGTATTTACCTAACAAATTTCGACTCTATTTTATCTAATCCTGTCGAATATTTATTTGAATTTTAAAAAATATACAGATTTTTTAGTGCTTACACTCGAAAAATGTATTATTTTATGTCCGAAACACTTAAACTAAAAAAAATTGCTCAAAAAATTTGGGGAAATTTGTAATATATAAAAAATTTAATAAATTATTTCTAGTAATCTACTTTTAAAAGAATAATATTAAGTTCTACTAAAACTAACAAAACAAAACACCTGCCCTATCAATATCCTCCTGAAGTCTTCATTTAGGGAAATTTTTTGTGTATTGGTTCATGTGCTTATTGAGTTGTTAATAGTAAAATAAAATATTGACATTCTATTAGCTGGTTTAGTTGAATAAGAAAAACTTCCGAGACAAAAATTGCTATTTATAACCTATAACTGCGGATGTATGCAATTGTCTAGAGATAGGTCCATTCAATGTATTTCATTAATAAATCTTCTTTCTCCATAATCGGATATAGCTGTTGTTCCACCATACTTTTCACATCGCTCTATGTCTCATCTTTGCCATCGCACAGAGTAATAATTAAATTCCCATTAGGTTTTAAAATCCTATATATCTAGATTGTTTCAGGTAAGTAGTCCAAAAACATATTGAATGAATGCAAAATACTTTATTAAATTCTTCATCTTGAAAGGGCAAATTTTTCACATTTTCTTGTACTATCCTTGCTCTACCAGTATTGATTGCTTTTCTATTTCGTATTGTTGCTGATCGAACAACGGTTGGAGAAACATCCAACCCTACTACCTGTCTTGCTGTTGATTATTCAAGCAGAAGTTTTATTGCGTAACCAGCACCACATCCTAATTCTAATATTTTTTCGTCATAAAGATTTTCCAATAGCTCATAAAAGATGCTACGCAATTGTTAATTGTAATAAGGTATTAATAATTTGCTTTTTCTGCGCCTACATGAGTATATTCTCTAACCACTTTCATTATATGTATGTCAATCTCACCTTTGGCCAAACTAATAATTGGTAATTAGTTTTATTGAGTGACTAGAGGTGAAAGAGAATGAACGATCATGATCCGGCTAATTTTACAATAAGTCTTCATAAAAATATTGAAACAATTAAAGAGCAATTGCACCATACAGCTGAATTAGTTGTCCGGACGATTCGTATCGGTGAAAGCAAATACAATGTAGCACTCATCTATCTAGATGAACTCGTTAACGCAGATGTGATTCGAGACTTTATCATTACTCCATTATTCTTATTTAAGGGAATGAAAAAAAGCGATACAGGACCATTTATCGACCACTTAGCCTCTGAACATATTCGAGCTTCTTCCGTTGAAATGGTTTCATCGTTCGAGGATGCACTGAACGGAATTGTTCGAGGTCGAACCCTGATCTTAGTCGAGGGATATGACGGTGGAATCATCGCAGAAACGACTCAATGGCAACAACGTTCGGTTGAACAAAGTAGTCGACAACGGTCACCTGGTGGACCAATGATTGGGCTGTCAGAACAATTAAAAGTGAACTTGAATTTAATTCGTAGTTTTATTAAGTCACCTGATTTAGTTGTGGAAATGAAACAAATAGGAAGATTTGCAAAAACAGATCTTTCAATTGTCTACTTAAACCATAAAGTGGATAAACAAGCATTAGAAAAAGTAAGAACGCGAATCGAAACATTGGATGTCGAATATGTTTTGGAATCAAGAGTTGTTGAAGATGCGTTGGAAGGAAGGAAGAAAACCATTTTCCCCCTTATTTTCAATTCGGAGATGCCGGATATTGTGGCTGCTGCTTTATATGAAGGACGAATTGCCATCTTAGTTGATGGTACACCACAAGCTTCCATCGTGCCAGCTTTATTCGTCCAGTTTATGGCGCAACCGATTGAATACTACTCAAAAACCGGTAAACTCTCTAATCGATTAATCTTATTCTTTAGTTACTTTATATCTGTCTTCATACCAGGAATTTACGTTGCATTCGCTAACTTTCACAAAGATTGGATTCCGGCAAAATATGCTAAAAAATTTTTTAAGGAATCCGAAACCCTACTCCCATTATTTTTAGAAGTTTTTTTACTGCTGTTAATTTTATATATATTGGGATTAGCATCTTTCCGGATTCAAACCGATTTGATTGTTTTGGCATCTTTGGTGGGTACAATGGTGATTAGCACGACGCTTGTTGATGCCAAACTAGTACATCCTTTTAGTATGATTATTGTAGGGATTTCGTTCCTAACAAATTTTTTATTTCTCACAGGTGGGATGGCTAGTGCCGCTTTAACATTACGCATTTTGTTTTTAATCATAGGTAGTTTTTTTGGTTTAACGGCGATGGGAATCGGATTAATCTTGTTGATATTTTATATGGCTCTATTACGCTCGGTTGGTGTTCCGTACTTAGCGCCGATCATTCCGTTTCGACCACAAGAGTTCAAAGATGTCTTTTATCGTGGCGATACAAAGAAACTGATTAACAGTGAACACAATTATCCTCATGATGATAAAGAGTAATACATAGTAACCTAGGTTATGATTGCCAATAGAAAAGAAATCTCAATTGGTCTTATCCCTGTCAAGTAGACGATAAACAAAAGGTACGCTAATTAAGCAGCCATAGCCCTATATTCAGTGGGGCTATGGTTGCTTAAATTCTTTTGAAAACGTTTATTACTATAAAATTTCATGTATTTTTTAACTGCTTCTGTTACTTCTTTTGAAGTTTTGAATCGATATCGGTAAAAACATTCCGTTTTAAAATGGCTAAAAAAACTCTCTATACAGGCATTATCTAAACAATTTCCTTTTCTAGACATACTTCCTTTAATATTGAATCTTAATAATAGTTGGTTATATCTTATTGAGGTGTACTGGAATCCTTGATCGCTATGAAGTAGGAGTCCTTTTACATCTCTTTTTTTTATGGCTGATTTTAAAGTATCAGCTACAAGTTTTAAATCATTTCTTTCACTTATCTTGTATGAAACAACTTCATTGTTATATAAGTTTACCCCTTAATATATTGATAAAGTAGAAATTCTATTTGGGTTAGGATTAATCCTTGTTCAACTATCGCATTCGTTCGTATTATAAGGTCAACCAGTTAAATTTTCTGGTTGACTATTTTTTATAGGGTCTTATGATTAAAGTAGACGGGGCAGAACGAAGCTTGCGTGGGACTTAGACCCCGTCAACTAAACAGTTCACCCCCTACTTATAGAAACATGCTTTGGGCTGGTTGGGACAAGAATCCCGCATAACAAGCGAACCTATGACACTATAAGGGAGTTTTAGGGGAACCGATATATTTATTAGCTTTAGGAGGAGATAGTTTAT